>NZ_JBFAKH010000027.1:0-98667 GCF_040655635.1 Streptomyces sp. NPDC050388 | reverse complement strand
GCAGCGGATCGGACAACGGACCGCCCAGCACGATGCCAGGGGTGGGCTCCAGGGAACGCCGCATGCGCCGGAGACAGTGTCCCTGCGGGGGGGGGGCAGGGGATCTTCGCGGTCCCGAGGCTGCGGGGCCGGAGGCGGATGCCGTGCCGAAAACCGTGAGCAGTCGGCAGGCATGTGTCACATGAGCGCTCAAATGAGCGACATAAGGACAGTGGTGGCCGAAGTGCTCACGGTTTTGGGACGGTGTGTCCTCCCCGCGGCGCGGGCGCGTGTCCGGACATCGCACGCGTCGAGGCCGCCGCCCCACCGGGCGGTCGTGGAAAACCGTCCGCACGAGCAGCCGACCGCCCCCGGCGAGGCCCGATGCGCCAGCACTCGATCTCACGTCCGCCGGGCAGCACCACCGTCTTCGAGCCGCGACGCCGCCTTCAGATCCCTTGCACCACCCGTCGGGACACCGTCTGCGCCGGAAGCTCGTCGTAGGAAGGGACCGGGCTGGAAAGGAGGTTGCCGGCCGCCCCAGTGCGTCTCGTGGCCGGGCGGGGGCCAGGATCCCGTTTCACCTGGACGGGGCCACAGCCGGCCCGCCCGTTCACATTCCGGGATCGCGCCTTCCCAGTCGTCGGTGCACCGGTCGGCCCAGGTCCGGCCCACCATGACCGGCCGGGTCACCACGCCGCCGGCGACCTCCTGCACCCGCACCACCAGACCGAGCCCGTTGACTCCAGGGTTCCCCGCGGACCGTAGGACACATCGAGAATCCCGCACCCGTGAGCGTGCAGGAGGAACCGTTCCAGGTCGGCTGGGACGCAGGCGGTCAACTCCCGCCCCCAGAGCGCCACCTGGGGACCACGGGCCGCGTCGACCGCGACGCGGAACAACCGGCCACGGAACTCCGGGCAGAGCCGTTCTCACAAAGCCTCATCAGCTTCAGCCGTGCTTGTTGTCATGCCTCCCCTGGCTGGTAGCGCCGGCCTACTTCCAAGCGTCCAGCGGTACCTGAGGCCCGCCCGTCAGGTAACGGTGGAGGGCACCGGCGGTGGTCTCCACGAATTCCTCGGGGATCGAGGGCGAGGACCTCGCGGGCGCGGCGGACCGCGGATCACCGCCGAGCACCTGCTGACGCTGCTCGAGGCGGCCACGCCGACGGCATGAGCAAGGCCGAACCGGGCGGGCGCACCTCCGCAGTCGGCCCGTGCTGGTTCCTCCCCACTGCCGCCTCCGCCATCTTCGACCGGGACGACGAAAGGGGCAGCATGCCGGACGAGGTCCACCACGGCGGCTGGTTCGACGAGCACCGCCGCCTCACATCCATGCCCCGGACAGGTCGAGGGAGCGCAGCCAGCGCCGGTCGCCGCACCCCCGAGGCGGCCGAAGCCCCCAGACGTCGATCACACCGCCCGACACGAGGTCTTTGAGGTCACGTGCGGGCGGCTTCCTGATGTGTCACATGGGATGTGCATGAGGTACGTGAGACGGGTGAGCTGTCGTATGTCTGGAACGTGCTTTCCTCGGCGGACCCGGAGAGGGATGATGGAAAGCTGACACTGCTGTTCGAGAGAGGTTCACGGGGATGCCCGAAAGGGACGACGAGGAGCGCGAGTTCGACATCAAGTGGGCGGACGGGGCCGAGCACAAGGAGCCGTCGGCCCGTGCCCGGATGCTCGCCGCACGCTGGAAGGACAACCCGCCCGGCCCGGTCCCGTTCCGCGGTGAGCCGGAGCACAAGGCGTCCCGCGGCTCGTCGTCATGGGTCTCCACGGCCGTGGTCCTCGGCTGCGTCGCCGCGGTGATCGTTTTCCTCGGTTACATCAACTTCCGCCCGTACTGATCAGCGCGGGATGAACGAGGACGTCTTCAGCGGGGAGACGGCGGCGGCGCGCCTGGCCCGGGGCGCCGCCCTCGGTGAGGTGCTGGACATCGCCGACCCGAGTGGGAGTGCCTGGATCGCGCTGGACGAAGGTGTGCGCGCGTCGGCGCGGTATCGGTCCGCGCCGCTGCCGGACCCAGCAGCCGTCGGGCTGTCGGAAGAGTCGCTGCTGGTTCTCGCCCTGTGCCATCCCGACGGGCGGATACGTGAGCGTGCGCTGGTCGGGGCGGCGGAGCACCCCGTGCTGTTTCCTCTGCTCGTCGTGCGTGCCGCCGACTGGGCAGCGCCCGTACGCGAACGGGCCCGGCAGTTGCTGGTCGAGACCCTCGCCGGGGAGGTGAGTGCAAAGACGGTTGCCTCCCTCGCACCGCTGGTTCTGCGGGTCGCCCGCCGCGAACGCGGGGACTTCGGCCTCGAACTGCTCGGTACCGCGCTCCGCCGGGCTCCGCACGAACTGCTGCTGCCCCTGTGCACCCACCCCGACCGCACCCTGCGCCGGTTCGCCTTCCGGTCGGCCGTCAAAGGAGGTCTCCTCTCCCCCGGTGAGCTGGCCCGCCACGCAGCCCGGGACGACGACACGGTCGTCCAGGCCCTCTGCGCCGACGCCGCCCTGGCTGCCACAAGCACCGGCGAGGGCCGGGGCGACTGGGACGACGTACTGGAGCCGCTGCTGGGCGCGCGCAACCCACGGGCACGGTCGGCCGGTGTCACCGCGCTGAGGCGGGCCGGGCGGCCCGAGCGGGCGGTGGAGTTCCTCGCCGACCGGTCCGCGGTCGTCCGGGCCTGCGCGCGCTACGTTCTACGACAGCACGGGACGGATCCGCTGCCCTGGTATCGGGAGCGGTGCACGGACCCGGCGGACCCGGCGGTGCCGCCCGGCGCGGTCGTCGGACTGGCGGAGTGCGGGCAGCGCGCCGACGCGGAGCTGCTGCGGCCGCTGCTCGCCCACCCGGCACCGGCCGTACGGGCACGGGCGGTGGCCGGGCTGCGCACCCTCGACGTGGGCGCCACGGAGCAACTGTTGCCGCTGCTCGACGACCCCGCGTCCGGTGTGGTGCGGGAGGCGGCCACCGCCCTGCTTCCCCTCTCCGGGGCGCTCCCCGCCAACCGTCTGATGGGGTTCCTCGATACCGGGCGCCCCCGGCATGTTCGGGTCGCCGCGTTCCGGCTGCTCGATGCCCGGGGCGGGGTCATCGGACTGCGGGCGGCGGTCGCCCTGCTGGAGGATCCGGACGACAGGCTGCGAATGTGGGCCGGACAGTCGGTGCAGCGCTGGCATCCGGCCGCCGACACGCGCCCCGGGGACCCGGAGGTGGGCGAACTGCTCGACCGGGCCGGCCATCTGTTCGGCGAGTACGTCCTGAAGCGGTGCAAGTGGGAGGCGGGGCTGCCCTCCTGAGACAGGCCCCGCCCGTCGACCCTGTCGGCTAGCGGTTGTAGCGCATGAAGGCGCGGACCATGTGGCAGGTCGTGTTCGACGGCGGGTGTATGCCGATCAGTTCCGCCGTGCTTCGTATCGTCTCGTCGGGTGCCTGGTCGGGCAGGTAGACGCCGGAGTCGAGCAGGGCGATGGCGAGCCGCATCGCCTTGAGGCGGCGGTTGTGCGTGACGTACCACTCCCGCGGGCGGCCCGGCGGAAGCGGCCGCTTCTCGACGGGCGCGCAGGGCGTTTCGAGCAGGACGGGACGCTTCGCGGTGGACTGGGTGGGCAAGGGCTTCGGCTTCAGTGCGGCAGCGGGCACGGCATCCTCCTGTCGCGGTCAGGGTGCCCACCGCGATCCACGCCGATCCCGGCAACACCCTCGAACACTGCTTCCAGTTTACTGCCCGGCACTGACATCCGAAGGCCTCGGAGAAGTCACCGAATGCCCAGGTGAAGAAGGTGTTCCGGCTGTGGAACGCCTGGTTCGGAAGGTGCCCTCCGGGGCGCTGGGGAATTCGAACAGCGGCTCGGCGGGAGCGGAGGGAGCGTACGGTGAACGGCATGGAGATCTGGATCAATCCGGCCTGTTCCAAGTGCCGCAGCGCCCTCACCCTGCTGGACGCCGAGGGCGCCGACTACACCGTCCGCCGTTACCTGGAGGACGCGCCGAGCCAGGGCGAGATCCGTGAGGTGCTGGAGCGGCTGGGGCTGGAGCCGTGGGACATCACCCGCACCGGGGAGGCGGCCGCCGGGGAACTCGGGCTCGAGGAGTGGCCGCGGGACGCCGGTTCGCGGCAGCGCTGGACCGCGGCGCTCGCCGAGCACCCCGAGCTGATCCAGCGTCCGATCATCACGGCCGAGGACGGCACGGCGGTAGTGGCCCGCAGCGAGGATGCGGTACGGGACGCCCTGTCCCGTCGGACGCCTGACGCCTGAGACCGAGCGGCCGTGACGCAGGCCACTTCGGGAAGTCCGCCGGACCGCTGAGTAACTTCGTTCGGCATCTCGTACATAGCGGCGTACGTTCCCCTACCGCTTCAGGAGGCGCGCATGTCGCGCAGGAGAACTCTCGGCCCCAAGAAGAAGCTCGCGTTGCTGCTGAGCGCCGCGACGGTGGCCGGCGGCGGTGCCTTCGTCATGGCCAGCACGTCGAACGCCTCCCAGACGGCGGCACCCACCACCAAGTCGGCGGCCGACTCGACGGTCTGCCAGGGTCTCGCCACGGCGCTCGGCAACAACCAGAAGTTCATCGAGGGTCAACGGGCCGATCCCGATGCGCAGTCCGAGGCGCGGATCGCCAACCGCGAAGCGGTCATCGCCGAGATCGAGCTCAAGCAGAGGGCGTCCGGGTGCACGGTTGGGGAGTCGGCTCAGGACTCCCAGCCGGCACAGCCCGCTCAGCCCGCGCAGCCCGCTCCCGGTGAGCAGGCCGGCGGGGGCGACGCCGCGCAGAACCCGGGCGGCGACGGCGCGGCGGCCTCCGGCGAGCAGGTGTGCAACGGCTCCACGGTCACCCTCTCCGGTGAGGCCGGCGCCCCGGCGGCGTCCAGCAACCAGTTCCCGGCCGGGACCAAGCTGAAGGTCACCAACCTGGACAACAACAAGTCCACGACGGTGGAGGTCACCGGGGTGTCCGGCAGCTGCGCCCTGCTCAACGACGCGGCCTTCGAACAGGTCCGGGAGCCCGGCAAGTTCCTGATCCGCCGGGCGCTCATCGAGAAGGTGGGCTGACCCCGGGCCGCCACAAGCCCCCTGGGGCGCAGACCCTGTTCGGGGGGCGGGGCGGGCCACGGTGCCGCCCCGACCCGGGTCGCCGCCCCAGGGTGTGACGGGAGCCCTCCCCCGCTCGGCCGCCGTCGAGAGCGGGGAAGGGCTCCCTGCGTCTGGGAAGGAGCGAGAAGCCCGCACCACACGGTCCACGTGGTGAACCAGGGCTCCTGCTGGGGGCCTCGGTCTGCTTCAGTGACTCCACTCACACGAAACGCGCGGGCTTCCTGCGGTCGTGGCTAGGCCACGTCGCAGAGGGCCAGCCCGGCCCTGTTGAGGACGTTCGTCGCGCCGACGTGGTCCGCGTTCGCTGCGAACCCGCACACCGTGCATTCGAACTTCGCTTGGGTGGCGCGGTTCTCCTTCGCAACGTGCCCGCAGTCGGGGCAGGTGCGGGAGGTGTTGCGGGGGTCCACGGCAATGACGGTCCGACCGGCGCTTTCAGCCTTGTGGGCGAGGATCACGAGGAACACCCCCCAACCCGCGTCGAGGATGCTGCGGTTCAGACCGGCCTTGGCGGCGGACCCGTTGGGCAGAAACGCGCCGGGGGTTTCCGGATCGGGCTTGGGCTTGGGCGCGCGGGTCATGCCCGCTGTGTTGAGCCGCTCGTGGGCGATCACATCGTGGGCGATCACATCGTGGTCGCCCACGAGGGCGAGCGCGGTCTTGTGCGCGTGGTCCAGGCGCTGGCGGCGGATCTTCGCGTGGATCCGGGCGACCCTCCGGGCGGCGGCCCGGTGCTTCTTGGTGCGTCGGCGGGTCCGCTGGGGGAACCTCGCCAGGTGCCGCTGTGCCTCGGCCAGGTCGTCTGCCACCGCTCCAAGGAAGCGCGGGCTGGCGATGTGCACGCCGTCGGACGTGGTGAGGAAGTGCGTCACGCCCATGTCGATGCCGATGCTGCTGCCCGTGGCGGGCAGCGGCTCGGCGGGCACCTGGTCGCAGGAGAGGACGACGTACCAGCGCCTTCCTTCCCGCTTGATGCTGATCGTCTTGACCCGGCCCTTGACGGGACGGTGCTGGTGCACGCGGACGTGGCCGACGCCCTGGAGGCGGACGCGGGTCTGCGCATCGTGCGGGGTGGAGTCCCAGCGGCAGCCGTCGCCGTCTTTCGGGAAGGTCACGGTGTCGAAGTGCCCGACGCCCTTGAACCTGGGGTATCCGGGTGTCTGGCCTGCCTTGACACGCTGGAAGAACGCGGCGAACGCCTTGTCCAGGCGGCGCAGGGTGGCCTGTTGGGAGGAGAACGACCAGCGGCCCTGTCGCTCGAGGTCGAACGCCCGGATGTCCTTGAGCTGCGCGGACTGGTCGCCGTAGCGCACGGTCGTCTTCGACGTGTGCCGGTAGGCGTCCCGGCGCTCCTGGAGGGCCCCGTTGTACAGCGAGCAGTGATCTCGCATCATCTCGCCCAGCGCGACCGTCTGACGGGCCGTGGGCCGCAGGAGGAACTTGTACGCGCGGATCACGAGCCGTCCCCCTCCCGCTTCTTTGGGGGGCGTTCCCACTGGGTGTCGATGTACCTCTCCACTGTTGCCGCCGATACCGCGCCTACCGAGGCGGCGAAGTACGACGACGACCACAGCGTGGGCATCCGCGACCTCAGGTGCGGGAACTCCTCGCGCAGCACGCGGGAGGTGAAGCCCTTGAACTGGTTGGCCACGTACGAGGCGGACGACTTCGCATCGTGCTTGACGAACAGGTGCACGCGGTCGGGCATCACCTCAAGGGCGATGATCTCCCAGCCGCGCTCGTCCGCCTTGGCCCGGATCAGCTCGTCCAGGCGTTCCGCGACCCGGCCGTCCAGGACCGGACGGCGGTACTTCGGGCACCACACCACGTGGAGCCCGAGATCGTACACGCCGCCGGAGAATCGGCGAACCTTCCTGGTCACGGCCACGTAACAACTATACACACGCGACAGGTCTAGTGCGACAGAAAAACGATAAAGACGAACAATGCTGATTTCTGCACCCAGTTGAGATCGGAGCAGCCCAGACAAGCCATTCCCCACCCCGTTAAGGCGGAGCGCCCCCTGGCTAGGTCATAATGGGGGCATGGACGGTTTCCGGGAGCTCATCGCGACAGGTCGTCAGGACCTCGAGCCCTTCTGGCCCTCCCGTCAGCACGACGACTTCGACCGCGAGTGTTGCCGCGCGACGACCGCGCCGGCCCTCTGACGCCGTACCTCCCGGCCTTCCGCCGGCGCGAACCGCGTACGTCCTCGACCGGCCCGACCACGAACTCGTGGCGGTCGAGTCCTCTCGACGAACCCTTCGCGCGAAAGAGCTGCCCCCTCATGGCGACCACTCGTTCCCCCTCCCCCGCGAATCCCGCGCATCCCGTGAACCTCGTGAACGCCGCGCCCCCCGCGGACTCCGTGCCCTCCGTGACCTCGGCGCCCTCCTCACCCGCCGCCCCCATCGCGCCCCGTACCGTCCCGGCCGGCGGCCGTCCCCGCCACCGGCTGCGGGCCGTCGCCCCGGACGAGGTCGTCACGGTCGCGGACCTGCTCCCTCCGGGGGCCACCTGGCTGCCCGCACCGCAGCACACCCTGCCCGCCCTGCCCGGGCGTCCGCCCATGGTCGGCTACCTGGTGCTGGTCCCCGCCGACCAGCAGCCGCCGTTCCCGGTGGCGGTACCGGACGCCGACCCGTCGTCCGCCCCAGCCGCGCCCCCTGAGGACGACGAGGCCGACGCGTCGGTCCGCGTCGACACCGTGCGGCGCACCGCCGAGGTGGATGGGCGTCAACTCGACCTCACCTACCTGGAGTTCGAGCTGCTCGCCCATCTCGTGGCGCACCCGGACCGGGTGCACACCCGCGACCACCTGGTCGCCACCGTGTGGGGTTATGGCCATGTGGGCGACGGCCGAACCGTCGACGTCCACGTCGCCCGGCTGCGCCGCAAGCTGGGCGCCGAGCACCGGGGCAGGATCCAGACCGTGCGCCGGGTCGGCTACAAGTACACGCCCTGAGGGTGGCCCGGCCCCGCTCTGCTCTGCTCTGCCCTCGGCAGATTCCTGTTCCCCCGGCCCGCCCGACCCGGCAGAGTCGGACGGTATGAGGCTTCTGATGCTGGGCGGTACGGAGTTCGCGGGGCGGGCCGTGGTGGAGGCGGCACTCGGGCGGGGCTGGGAGGTGACCGTCTTCCACCGGGGGCGGCACGGGGCCCCGCCGGGCGTCCGGTCGCTGCTGGGCGACCGGACCGCCGTCGACGGTCTGGCCGCCCTGGACGAGGCGGCCGGCGAGTGGGACGTCGTCGTCGACACCTGGTCGACCGCCCCGCGCGCCGTCCGGGACGCGGCGCGGCTGCTGCGGGGCCGCGCCGGACGGTACGTGTACGTGTCGAGCTGCTCGGTGTACGAGTGGCCCGCGCCCGCCGGGTACACCGAGCAGGCCCCGGTGGTGGCGGGCGCCCGCGCGGACGCCGACCGCACCGAGTACCCGCAGGACAAGCGGGGCGGCGAGCTGGCCGCCGTGGCCGCCTTCGGCACGGACCGGTCGGTGCTGGTACGGGCGGGGCTGATCCTCGGGCCGTACGAGAACGTCGGCCGGCTGCCCTGGTGGCTGAACCGGATGGCACGCGGCGGCCCGGTCCTCGCTCCGGGGCCGCGTGACCTGCCCGTCCAGTACATCGACGTCCGCGACCTCGCCGAGTGGATCCTCGGGGCGGCCGAGCGGGAGCTGAGCGGGCCGTACAACCTGTTCGGCCCGCAGGGGCACGCCACGATCGGCGCGCTGCTGGAGGCGTGCGCGGAGGTGACCGGGGGCGCGGCCGAGCTGCGGTGGACCGCGCCGGAGGCGATCCTTCAGGCCGGCATCGAACCGTGGACGCAGCTGCCGGTGTGGGTGCCGCCGGACAGCGAAGCGCACGGCGCCCTGCACTGCGCGGACGTCTCCCGGGCGGTCGCGACGGGGCTGCGCTGCCGTCCCGTCGCCGAGACCGTGGCCGACACCTGGCGCTGGCTGCGAGCCGTCGGCGGGACGGCACCCCAACGCCCGGACCGGACGTTCAAGGGGCTCGACCCGGAAGTGGAGGCGAAGGTCCTCGCGGTAAAGGGGGATCGGGGCGAGCCGTAGGGCGAGCCGTATGCCCGGCCAGGTGTACGTAGCACCACCCCGTGACCGGTGGCTCGGGCCAGTGACCCGGCTGTCGGTGCTCGGACAGACTTGCCTCATGAGCATCGAAACGAAGAGCCGCCCCGGGCGTACGAAGGGTCTCGCGAAGGCCGCACTGCGGGGGTCGGGGCTGGCGCTGGTGTCGCTCCCGCTGTCAGTGGTGTGCTTCACCCTGACCCTGCTGTCGATCGCGCTGATCCCGGCCGGGGTCGGCATCGTCACGACGCCGTACGTGCTGGCCCGGGCGCGCACCTACGCGAACTGGCGGCGGGTGCTGGCCGCCGAATGGGGCGGGGTGCGCATCCCGCCCGCGTACCGGCCGTTACCGAAGGACGCCAACCCGTGGGCGCGCACGTTCGGGATGCTGCGTGACCCGGCGACCCGGCGGGAGCTGTTGTGGCTGCCGGTCGACATGACCGCGGGGTTCGTCACCGCGCTGCTGCCGGCCGTGTTGCTGCTGTACCCGCTGGAGGGGTTCGCGCTCGCGGCCGGGCTGTGGCGGGTGATGCCGGACCCGTACTGGTACGGCTTCGTCCCGGTCGGCGACCAGGCGTCCGCGCTCGGCGCCGGCGCACTGGCCCTCGGTCTGGTCTTCCTCGCCCACTTCGCCTCCCCGCCGGTGCTGGACGCCCATTACCGGCTCACCCGCGCCTTCCTCTCTCCCACCAAGGGTGAACTGAGCGAGCGGGTAAGGGTGTTGACCGAGACCCGGCGCGACGCCGTCGACACGTCCGCCGCCGAACTGCGGCGCATCGAGCGGGATCTGCACGACGGGGCGCAGGCCCGGCTGGTCGCGATGGGTATGGATCTGGGGACCATCGAGGCGCTGCTCGACAAGGACCCGGAGCAGGCGAAGGAGTTGATCGCGCAGACCCGCAGGTCCTCGGTGGAGGCACTGTCGGAACTGCGGGAGCTGGTGCGCGGCATCCATCCGCCGGTGCTGGCCGAGCGCGGGCTGGGCGACGCGGTGCGGGCGCTGGCGCTCAGGCTGCCGGTGGCCACCGAGGTGAACGTGGAGCTGCCGGGCCGGGCCGGGGCGCCGGTGGAGTCGGCCGCGTACTTCGCCGTCAGTGAGGTGCTCACCAACGCGGTGAAGCACGCGGGTGCCGACCGGATCTGGGTCGACCTGCACCATGCCGAGGGCCACCTGCGGGTGAGCGTCACCGACAACGGCAAGGGCGGCGCGGTGATCGGGGCCGGTTCGGGGCTGACCGGGGTGGAGCGGCGCCTGGGTACATTCGACGGCGTCCTGGCCGTCAGCAGCCCCGCGGGCGGTCCCACCATGGTCACCATGGAGATCCCTTGCGAGTCGTCCTAGCCGAAGACCTGTTCCTGCTGCGCGACGGGCTGGCCCGGCTCCTTCGGGCCCATGACTTCGAGGTCGCCGCAGCCGTGGAGTCCGGTCCCGAACTGTCCCGTGTGCTGGCCGAGTTGGAATTGGACGTGGCCGTGGTCGACGTACGGCTGCCGCCGACGCACACCGACGAGGGGCTGCAGTGCGCGCTCGAGGCGCGACGCCGTCGGCCGGGGCTGCCGGTGCTGGTGCTGTCGCAGCACGTGGAGCAGTTGTACGCACGGGAGTTGCTGGCCGACGGCGGCGGCGCGGTGGGCTATCTGCTGAAGGACCGGGTGTTCGACGCGGGGCAGTTCGTGGACGCCGTACGGCGGGTGGCGAACGGAGGTACGGCGATGGATCCGCAGGTGATCCAGCAGTTGCTGGCGCGGCGGTCGGGCGACGACCGGCCGCTGGCGCGGCTGACGCCCCGGGAGCGGGAGGTGCTGGAGCTGATGGCGCAGGGGCGCTCCAACGCGGCGATCGCCGGCAGGCTGGTGGTGACGGAACGGGCCGTCGCCAAGCACACCGCGAACATCTTCACCAAACTGGGACTGGAGGTCTCGGACGACGACAACCGACGTGTGCTGGCGGTTCTCGCGTATCTCGACCAGGGCCGGTGAAACCGGACCCGCGCTCTCACCCGACGTCCACGATCAGCAACTCCCTGTGTTTCATAGGGCGTTGAAACCAGAGTGCCGTACGAACTTCTCATCAATTTCCGTGACGGTTGAACACCCCCGGGGCGGCTCCCGTACTCAAGGGAGCCGCTCCGCTTCTGTTGGGCGATTCGATGCCCGTAAGGGGGTGCTCCTCAACAAGGTCAGAGGAGTTCAGTGACTCCACCCACCGCTGAGGCGGCGGGCTTCCAACCCGAAGGTTGCGGTCCAGCCCGAACCGACCCCTTTGCGGGGCAAAGCGCAAATTACCAGAGCACCGGGAAGGCCGAGGGCCCCCTTGCGAGGAGAATGATGGGACGCAATACAAGAAAACGCCGTATGCCGTTGGCCGCCAAAGCCGTGGCCGGGACGGCGGCCCTGGCGCTCGGTGGGGGTGGGCTGGTCTGGGCGAACTTCTACGCCTCGGCCGGCGAGTCGGGCCCGTCGCAGAACCGGACGAAGACGAGCGCGGCGCAGATCGCCACGATCGACTGCCCGGACGTCGGCCAGCAGCTCTCCGACGTGCCGGACCAGGCCCGCGGTGAGGTCGACGGTGAACTGGCCTCGATGGACCAGCAGATCACCGACGCCTACCAGCGCCTGGTCACCACGCGCCAGGCGCAGGCCGGGGACTCGCAGTACGTCCAGAATGCCATTCTGGGTCCGCTCAAGGACCGTCGTAAGGTGCTCCTCGACCGGATCAAGCTGGAGATCAACCGCGCGGGCGGCCAGGCCCCCGGGAACCTGGACGAACTCGCCCCCTGCTCCGGCCGCCCCGCCGACCAGCCGCAGCCGACCGACGGCCAGAACGGCGACGGCCAGAACGGCGGCGGTCAGGACAACGGCCAGGACAACGGCCAGGGTCAGGGCGACGGTCAGGACCAGGGCAACGAGCAGGCCCCGACCGACAACGGCAACGGCGCCGCGGGTCCGTTCGCCGAGGACTTCATCGACATCAACGACGTCCAGCCGAACTCGCGCGACCTGCCGAACGGTCTGGCCGCCAACGGCAGGTCCGGTTCCAAGGGCAGCTTCACCACGAAGTGCGGCGTCAACGAGAACAAGCTGTACAACAGCGACAACATCATCGTGGCCCCCGGTGTCGCGAACGGCGCGCACCACATGCACGACTACGTCGGCAACCAGAGCAACAGCTCGCTCTCCAGCGACGACGACCTGGTCGCCGCCGAGACCAGCTGCCAGAACCAGGGCGACAAGTCCTCGTACTTCTGGCCGGTGCTGCGCGTGCAGGACGGCACCCAGGAGTTCGACGCGGCCGACCAGGGCGGCGGCGCCGAGGGCAACGTCGGCAGGATCCTGCAGGCCCAGGAGGCCCAGCTCCGGTTCGTCGGCAACAAGCGGAGCAAGGTCGTCGCGATCCCGAAGCTCATGCGCATCATCACCGGTGACGCCAAGGCGTTCACCAACGGTCTCAAGAACGCCAACACCTCCTACAGCTGCACCGGCTTCGAGGACCGGCAGTCCACGGACAAGTACGTGCTGTGCCCCGAGGGCAGCCAGCTCGTGCGCACGTCCAACTTCCAGAGCTGCTGGGACGGACAGAACGCCGACAGCGCCAACCACCGTGACCACGTGGCGTTCGTCCAGGCGGACGGCAGCTGCCCGAACGGCTTCAAGGCCATCCCGCAGCTCCAGGTCCGCCTGGTGTACGACGTTCCCACCCCGACCATCGAGAACGGTCAGGTGAAGAACCCGTACGCCGTGGACAGCTTCCCGGAGCAGCTGCACAAGCCGATCACCGACCACAACGACTTCATCAACGTCATGGACGAGAGCCTGATGAACAAGGTGGTCAAGTGCATCAACAAGGGCAAGAACTGCACGTAGTCCCCTCGGTCGCCCACTGAGCGGGGGAGGGCCGGTGGCGGGATTCCCGCCACCGGCCCTCCTCTCGTGCGCCCGGTGCGCGCGGTGCCCGTTCAGCCTCCGTGCCCGGCGTGGCCGGAGGCGTGCGCACCGCCGCCGTGGTCCATGCTGCTGTGGTCGATGCCCTCCTCCACGTCGCCGCCGAGCCGTCCGCGCAGGTCGTCGAGCACGTTCTCCTCACCGACGGCGACCCACTTGCGCCCGACGAGGTAGTGACCGCCGTAGTCCTTGGCCATGTCGATCCACTCGCGCTGGCCGCGGTCGGTGGCGAAGGTGGCCAGGACGTACTTCTCCTTGCCCGCCTTGCAGATGGCCTGACGGATCGTGTCGGCGTCGGTCTGCATGTCCGGCTCGCACTTCGCCTCGGCGGCCAGGTGCTCCAGACTGCCGGTGGCCGTGGCGGGCACCTCGCTCCCGGCTCCGCCGGACCCGCAGCCCGCCAGTGCCAGTACCGCCACCGCGCCGGTCAGCGCGAGCATCTGTCGGGTCAGCCTCATGAGTTCCTCCGGTCCTTCCGGCGACATGCCGCACGGAGCCCCGGCAAGGGGCTCTCCGCCTTCGATACGGCTCCGGCCCGCGCAGTGCTCAACGCGCACGCGGCCGAGTCGGGCGACGCCGTCCGGACGGCCCAGTGACCTACCGGCCGGTTGGCTCGTTCTGCTGGGCGTGCAGTCACAGCATGCCGCCCAGCGCCCCCCGCACTCCTCCTCCGACGGTCCGGTCGTCGATGTCGAACAGGCCGAGGCCGCGCTCGCCGAGCACTATCCGCGGCTCGTCCGGCTCGCCTACCTGCTGCTGCCGCCGGGTACGGGCCGGAGCAGACGGGTGCTGACCGCGCACGCCCTGGCCCAGCGCGCGCTGCCCCGCGGCCGCACCGCGGCGCCCGTGATCCCCGCCCAGTCCGCCGAGGCCCCGCAGGCCGCCCCGTCCCCCGGGCGGGACGGCGATCCCGGGTACGCGTTGGTCCGGCTGCAGGTGGTGCGTACGGCGCTGCGGGCGGGCGGGCCGCTCAGGCGGACGCTGCTGTCACCGCCGTTGCCCCGGGTGTGGGGGCTGCGGCTGCACCCGCGGTCCGGTGGCGCCGACGAACTCGCCCTGGATCAGCGGCTGTCCGCCCTGTCCGGACCGGCCCGCGCCGCCTACGTGCTGCGGGGCCTCGAGCGGCTCGCGGACGAGGACGTGCGCAAGGTGCTCACCGACGCGGGGGTCGCCGACGCGGCCGCCGCGCTGGGCGAGGCCGACGGGGTGCCGGCCGAGTACCGGCTGCTCGACTCCCCCGAGTTCGACCCCTGCTCCCTCCAGGCCCGGCCCACCGATCTGCTGCGCCGCCGCCGGTACCTGAAGGCCGCGCTGACCGCGGGGTGCGCACTCGTCGTCTGCGGCGCGCTGCTCGGGCTGCCCGGTGACGGCTGGGGGCCCGACGGTGCCGCCGCGCCGCCGTACGCGCGGAACCCGGCCGCGCAGGCCGCCCTGGACCCGGCGAGGCTGACCCGGGTCCCCCCCGCTGCCTGGAAGACCTCCGCGCGCACCGACTTCTCCGTGTGGCCCGCCCGCGGCGACCTGACCGGTGACACGGACCTGCTGCGCCGCGCCCTCGCCGTGTGGGCCCGGCCCGGCGAGCGGGTCCAGGCGTCGGCGACGCCGGGCACCCCGTCCGGCGGCCCGGCCGGGCCGCCCCAGCTGCTGTACGCGGGGACGGTCGACAGCGCGCGCGTGGTGATCCTCCACGACGGTCTGCGCATCGCCAGGTACGCCGAGCCGAAGGGCGGCGCCCGGGGCGCCGTCCTCGACCTCGCCCGGGTCGACGGCGCGGGAAGGGCCGGGGCGAGTGCGGTGGTGCTGAGCCGGGTCGACGGCAACGTCCGTTATCTGACGGCTCCTTGGGTACGTGAGGCCCGCCGGCGGGACCTGCGCGAGCCCGACACCGACGCGACGGACCTCACGCTCGCCGACGGTGTCACCTCCCCGCTGGCCAGCCCGGCGCTGCGGGCCGGCTCGTGCACCTCGTGGAACGTGCTGGAGCTGACCGACGAGACCGGCACCCGGCTGATGACCGACCTCGCCGAGCTGGTCCCGGCCCGGCTGACCGCGGGACGGCCCGGGGCCACCGGCAAGACATCCGGTGCCAAGGCGCTGCGTGCTGCCTGGGCGCCGTTCGCGTGCTCACTGGCCTCGGTGCGTTCGGCGGGCGTCCGGAGCGTGAACACGTGGGCGTTCGCCGAGCAGCCGCTGCCGGACGGCGGGGCGGGCCCGGCGGACTGGGTGTGCACGCGGGCCGAGACCTGGCGGGGCGGTGGCACCCGGGTGCTGGCGCAGTTCCACACGCCGGGCGGGCCGTTCGGGACGGTGGTGGCCAAGGCCGAGGACGTTCCGCAGTGCGGGGCGCGTGAGCCGCGGGTGCTGGCCGGGGTGCTGTGGAAGTCCCCGGCGGGCACCTGGTACCTGCTGGCCGCCGGCAGTCGCGGTACGACGTCCGTCACCGCGAAGGGCGGTGTCGAGGGCACCGCGCAGGGCAACCTGCTGACCGTCGAGGCCGAACGGGGCGCTCAGGCCGACCTCGTGGGCACCCTGAAGGACGGGGGCTCCCTCACCGGCCTCGGCTGACCCGGTGATCATCACCGCTCGGTCCGGACCGTTCGAGTCCGGAATCGATCGGTAGGCTGGGGGCATGACTACCGGGGCACGCCGCAGAATGGGAGTCGAGGAGCGCCGGCAGCAGTTGATCGGCGTCGCCCTCGAACTGTTCAGCCGTCGCTCGCCCGACGACGTCTCCATCGACGAGATCGCATCGGCGGCCGGTATCTCGCGCCCGCTGGTCTACCACTACTTCCCCGGCAAACTCAGCCTCTACGAGGCCGCGTTGAGGCGTGCCTCGGACGACCTCGCGTCGCGGTTCGTGGAGCCGCACGAGGGCCCGCTGGGAGCTCGGCTGCTGCGCGTGATGGGCCGGTACTTCGACTTCGTCGACGAGCACGGGCCGGGTTTCTCCGCCCTGATGCGCGGCGGCCCGGCAGTCGGCTCCTCGACCACCAACGCGCTGGTCGACTCCGTACGGCAGCGGGCGTACGAACAGATCCTGTCGCACATGGGCGCGGTGGACCCGCCCGCGCAGCTGGATCTGGTGGTGCGTTCCTGGATCTCGCTCGCCGAGTCGACGGCGCTGATCTGGCTGGACGGCCGGCGCATACCGCGGGCCGAGCTGGAGGCCCAGCTGGTGCACGACTTCGCGGCGCTCGCCGCCGTCGCCGCGGCGCACGACGAGGAGCTGAGCACGCTGCTGCGCGGTCTGCTCAAGGACGAGCCGGGTGACGGGCCGTTCGCCGACCTGGTCACCCGGTTGATCGCGCTGGCGTCCTCGCCCTGACCGGTCGCCCGGCGCCTGCTCCCCTACTCCCCTACTCCCCTACTCCCCTACTCTTCGAACTTCCGGTACGAAGCGTCGAGCTCGCGTACCTCCGCGGAGGCGTGCAGGACCGTGCCGTCGAGGGACTTCACGTGCTGCCGCACCAGCTCCAGGACGGCCTCCGTGAGCCGGGCCTTGGTCTCCTCGGTCCGCCCGGGGAGCAGTCCGATGTGGACGTGCACCAGGGCGTGGCCGTCGATGTCGGGGCCGACCACGACGTCCTCGGTCCGGCGGAACCGGGTCTTGCACGCCGCCGGCCTCGCCGCCGCGATCTCCACCACGGTGGTGTGCAGGTCCCGTGCGAAGGCGGGCCGGTCGAAGTCGAAGCCGGCCTTCAGCTGATCGGAGTAGTCGACGGTGATCTGCGGCATCGGTGGGCCCTCCAGTTGCAGGTCGGAGGGCCCACCTTAGCCCGCGCCGTCCGTCAGCCGGTCGTGGTGAACACCGCGACCGTGCGGGCCGGGACGGTGAAGGTGCCGGTCTTCGCCGCGTAGGACGAGGTCTTCACCACCGGGTCCGACCCCGCGGCCTGCACCGGGTGCAGGCGGTGGCCGGTGCCGGCGAGGGCGTCGACGCGCTGTTCCTGCTGCTCCGGCGTGGCGTTGAAGACCACGACCAGGTCACCGAGCCGCATCGTGATCACGCCGGGCGTCTCGTCCTTGCCGGACAGCGGGAAGGACAGTCGGGACTGCACCTGCCCGGCGGTGTCGAGGGAGAAGACCGGTTCCGTCGTCCGGATCCTCAGCAGGTCCCGGTAGGCGGCCGAGGCGCCCTCGATCTGCGGGCAGCCGACCTGCACCGCGCCCAGCAGAGGCTTGGCGTAGGGCCACTTGTCGGCGTTGTCGGCGGCCGGCGGCAGACCGCGGCCGAAGCCGTTGCCGGCGGCGCAGTTCCAGTGGATGGCGTTGAACCAGTCGCCGCTGTCGTAGGAGTTGCGGTCCAGGGACTTGGAGCGCAGCAGGTCGGTGCCTGCCTGGGAGAGGGCCGGGCCCTGGGACAGGGTGGCCGTCGCCATGGCGAGGACCTGCGCACGCGCCCGGTCGTCGGCGCTCACGGAGCTCGGCAGCTTGAAGGCGAGCGCGTCGAACAGGGACTCGTTGTCGTGCGCGTCGGCGTAGGCGAGGGCGTCGCCGGGGGCGTGGGCGTATCCGGCCGGGGAGCCGTTGTAGTCGACCTGGGAGCCCTTGACCTCCTTTCCTTCGGTGTCGGTGAAGCGGTACTCGGCGAGGTTGCCGCTCAGACCCACCTTGATCAGGTCCTGGTAGTGCAGGAGCCGGGCCTTCTGCTCGGCCTCGGTGCCGTTGCTCTTCGAGGAGTTCGGGTCGGTGTGGAGGCCGGACGCGAAGCCCTGGACGCCGGGGTCCTCGTCGAAGGGGCCGCCGCCGCGGACGGCGTCACGGGCCCGGTCGGAGAAGGTGGCGATGCCGGTGCCGGCCATGTTCTGCTGGGTGGCCTGCTCGAAGCGGGCGTCGTCGGCGATCTCGCCGAAGTTCCAGCCCTCGCCGTACAGGATGATCTTCTTGCCGTCGACGCCGTCCTTCTTCGGGGTCAGCGCGTCGAGGGCCTTGCGCACGGCGAGCATGTTGGCCTTCGGGTGGTGGCCCATGAGGTCGAAGCGGAAGCCGTCGACCTTGTACTCCTTGGCCCAGGTGACGACCGAGTCGACGACGAGCTTGCCCATCATGGCGTTCTCGGGGGCCGTGTTGGCGCAGCAGGTGCTGTTGGCGACGGAGCCGTCGGCCAGCAGCCGCTGGTAGTAGCCGGGCACGATCCGGTCCAGGACGCTGGTGTCCGCCTGCCCGCTCGCCGCGGTGTGGTTGTAGACGACGTCCAGCACGACGCGCAGGCCGTCCTCGTTGAGCGCCTTGACCATCTTCCGGAACTCGACCGTGCGGGTCGTGCCCTCCGGGTCGGTGGCGTAGGAGCCCTCGGGGACCGTGTAGTGGTACGGGTCGTAGCCCCAGTTGTAGGCGTCCTTGGCGGCGGCCTTCGCCACGCACTCCTGCTGCTTGTCGGAGTCGGCCGGGAAGGAGGCCAGGTCGCAGCCGACGGTGGCCTGGTCGGCCTTCTTCTCGGGGATGGTGGCGATGTCGAACGCGGGCAGCAGGTGCACGTACGAGGTGCCGGCCTTCGCCAGCTCACGCAGGTGCTTCGAACCGTCGCTGTCCTTGTCGGTGAAGGCGAGGTAGGTACCGGGCTGCTTCGCCGTGCGGTCCTCGACGGAGAAGTCGCGGATGTGCAGCTCCTGGATCTGGGCGTCCTTCAGCGGTACGGCCTTCGGCTTGTCCAGGTCCGCCCAGCCCCGGGGGGCGAGATCGCGATCGCCGAGGTCGACGACGAGGCTGCGCGCGGAGTCGGTGGTCAGGGCCAGCGAGTACGGGTCGGTGACCTTGTTGGTGACGACCTCGCGGGTGCTGGGCGCCCACACCTTCACGACGTACCGGTAGGGCTTGCCCTTCCAGGACTTCGGGCCGGTGACGGACCAGACGCCGGTGGCGTCGTCGCGCCGCATGCGGGCGGTGGAGCCGCCGATCTCCAGCGAGACGTCCTGCGCGGTCGGTGCCCACACGGAGAGCGTGGGCCGGCCGTCGCGGAAGACGGGGCCGAGCTCCGCCCTGGTCGCACCGGCCGCGTACAGGTCGTCGAGGACGCCCGCGGTCTGCACTCCGGTCGCGGCGAGCACGGCGCCGGTGGCGGCCCGCTGGGAGGCGACGACCTGGCCGCGCAGGGCCTCGCGCACGCGGTCCCGGTCGCGCGGGTCGACGGTCCAGGCGGTGTCGTCCTTCAGGTGCGGGAACCTCGCCTTCTGGGCGTCGGTGAGGGACGTCTTCGTCAGCCGGAGCACGCGCGTGTCGTCGCCGCCGGTGAGCGTGCCGTCCTGCGCCTTGATCGAGCCGGTGCGGGAGGCGAGGAGCTGGGTGGAGGCGGCGGCGTCGGAGCCGTTCCAGACGACGGTGTCCCGGTCGATCCAGACCGCCTTGGCGGTGGTCAGGTCGAGGGCGGCCGCGGAGCCGGCGGGCTGCGGCAGCAGGTACCTCTCCTGGCCGCTCAGCAGCCACACCTCGTGGCCGTTGGCCTTGAGGTCGAGCGACTGGTCGGACGGCAGGTCCTTCTCGTCGCCCTTGTGGATGATGTAGCTGAGGCTGGTGGCGCCCTCGGTGAGCGGCACCTCGAAGACCGCGCCGTAGGCGTCGGTCCTCACCGGCTTCAGGGGGTTCGACCAGTCGGTGGGGTGCGCGGCACCGGTCCAGGTGTGCAGGCCCCAGCCGTCGTAGTTCCCGTCCGTGCGGTGGTAGTGGAGGATCGCCTTGGTCGTGTCCTGGGCCGGCTGTTCGGGGCGTTCGGTGGTGACGGTCTCCTTGCCCTGCTCGATCCAGATCTCACCGGTCCTGGTGACGTCGATCGTGCGGTCGGTGGAGACGTCCTTGTTCCCGTCCTTGTCGATGACGAGGAAGCCGATGTCCGAGGCGCCGGGCTTGAGCTTGACGTACGCGAAGGCGCCGTAGGCGTCGCGGCCGGTGAAGGGGTGGCTGTCCGGCCATTCGGTGGCCTCGCCCTCGGCGAGGTCGCCCCAGGCGTACAGGCCCCAGTCGTCGTAGTCGCCGTCGGCGCGCTGGTAGTGGACGATCGCGTGGTCGCGGGAGGCGGCGGAGGGCGGCTCCTCGACGGGCGGGGTGCCGGTGGTGGAGGCGGCCGTCGCGCTCGCGGTGCGTCCGGCCGAGTCGATCACGACGGCCTTGTAGCGCAGGGCGGTGCCGGCGGGGACGTCCGCGCCGATGGTGTGGGTGACCTTGTGGGGGGCGTGGTCGGCGGAGCCGAGGGTCCGCCACTTCCCGTTGCCGGTCTGGGCGGCGAAGACGACGCGGTTGAGCTGTCCGCCCTCGACGTCGGCGGTGAGCTCGACGGTGCCGGTGGCGCCGGCCTCGGGGGCCTCGAGGGTGACCGTGGGCTTCGTGGCGGGCCGGTCGAGCCCGCCCGCGGCCTTGAGGACGATCGCCGAGCCGGCCGGGACGGTGACGGTGATCTTCCGGTCGGCGCCGCTGGTCACGGAGGCGTCGGTGCCGTGGATGCCGCGGAACGCCATGCGGGCGGAGTCGGTCGCGAAGGTGGCCTTCTTCGCCTCGTCGGCGTTGTTGAAGGCGACGACGTACTCGGTGGTGTCCTTGCCGGTGCCGGTGCGGGAGAAGGCGTGGACGCCGGGGCCGTCGGCCGCGTACCGCTGCTGCTGGACGCCGTCGGTGAGGGCCGGGTGGGCCTTGCGGAGCTCCGCGAGGGCACTGATCTGCCGGTAGAGCGGGGCCTTCGTGTCGTAGGTGTCCTCGGCGTGGGTGCGGTCGGTGCCGATCAGGTCGTCGTCGAGGTAGTCGGCGGTGCGGGACGCGAACAGGGTCTGGCGGGCGTCCTTGTCGCCGCCGGCGCCGGTGAAGCCCTGCTCGTCGCCGTAGTAGACGACCGGGTTGCCGCGGCTGAGGAACATCAGCTCGTTGGCCAGCATGGCCTTCTTCAGCAGTTCGGCGTCGGACGCCTTCGGGTTGTCCTGCTTGAGGAACGTCCCGATGCGGCCCATGTCGTGGTTGCCGAGGAAGGTGACCTGTTCGTAGGCGTTGGCCTTGTCGGTCGTGTACTTGTGGTCGTCGCCGAAGACGGAGGCCGGCTTCTTGGCGCTGCCGCCCTGGGAGACGTACTGGCGGGCCGCCTCCTGGAACGGGAAGTCGAGGGTGGCGTCGAGGCGGCCCTGGGTGACGTACGGGGCGGTGACATCCGTGTCGGCGGAGTAGACCTCGCCGAACATGAAGAAGTCCTCCCGGCCCTTCTTGGCCGCGTAGGCGTCCAGGGCGGTGGCCCACTGGGTCCAGAACTCCATGTTGACGTGCTTCACGGTGTCGATCCGGAAGCCGTCGATGTCGAAGTCCTTCACCCACCGCTGGTAGATCTTCTCCATGCCGTCGACGACCTCGGGACGCTCGGTCCACAGGTCGTCGAGGCCGGAGAAGTCGCCGTACTCGCTGGACTCCCCGGCGAAGGTGGAGTCGCCCCGGTTGTGGTACATCGCCGGATCGTTGAGCCACGCCGGAACCTTGACGTTCTTCTTCGCGGCGGGGACGACCGGGGTGCGCGGGAAGGAACCGGCGTCGACGCGCGGGAACTTACGGGAGCCGTCTGCGTAGTCGGCGTCGTCGAAGGGCTTGCCGTCCTTGGTCAGGTAGGGGAAGGCGCCCTTGGAGAGGTAGTCGTAGGACTTCTCCTCGTAGTCGACGACGTCGGCGGTGTGGTTGGTGATGACGTCGAAGAAGACCTTCATGCCCTTGGCGTGGGCCTTGTCGATGAGGGTCTCGAGGTCCTTGTTGGTGCCGAAGTGCGGGTCGACCTGGGTGAAGTCGGTGATCCAGTAACCGTGGTAGCCGGCGCTCGCGTCCTTGCCGGTGCCCTGGACGGGCTGGTTCTTGAAGATCGGCGCCATCCAGATGGCGGTGGTGCCGAGCCCCTTGATGTAGTCGAGCTTCTGGGTGAGGCCCTTGAGGTCGCCGCCCTGGTAGAAACCCTTGTCGGTGGGGTCGTACCCGGTGGTGAGGCGCGAACCGGTGAGCCCGCCGCGGTCGTTCTTCGGGTCCCCGTTGGCGAACCGGTCCGGCAGCACGAAGTAGAACTGCTCCCGGGTCAGGTCGTGCCGCGCGGGCTCCTTGGCCAGTTGAGCATCGGAAGGGGGCTTGGGCGGGGCGGCAGCCCTCGCTGCCATGGGCTGCACGAGGGCCGCGGCGAGGGCGGCCACGGTGACGGCGGCGATCCGCCTCCCCCGCACGGTGCGGCGCCTCGGAGGCGCGGGCCATCTGGGTATCACAGGCGAAACTCCTTGCGATTACGGCTCATTGGGTCCGACCCCCACGCCACGGTGCGGCCTGTTTCGGCCACGTCACCGGGCTCCGGGCGTGACGTTATCGCCGTTGAAAGCTTTACAGCAAGAGTCTTGAAAGTAACGGTAAGGACTTACAGACGGACGCCGGTCGCGCCGCGCCCCGTGAACGGCGGCGCGACCGGCGCGCGTTCAGCAGGACGACTTGCCCGCGTACACCGCGAGGGCCGTGTTGGAGCCCAGGGTGGCGGTCAGCTGCCCCGAACCGTTCACGCTCACCTGCGTGTTGCTCTGGACGTTGCAGTACGTGCCCGCCGGGAGGGACGTCTGGTAGGTGCGGGTCAGGGAGCCGGACTCGTGGTTGACGGCCACGAAGCCCTTGTTGCCCCGGCCGAAGGCGATCGCGTTGCCTCCGTTGTCCCACCAGTTGGTGACCGCCTGACCGCGGGTGGCGTTGCGGAAGGCGACCATCGACTTGATCTCCGGCCAGGCGTGCTGGCACTTCCAGCCGTTCTGCCAACAGGCATTGACCTGACCGCCGTTCGGCGGTCCGGCGTCCGTGGAGGAGAACTCGTAGCCGGAGTTGATGTCCGGGGCACCGTAGGGCCAGGCCAGCATGAAGACGTTGGCCAGGGTGTAGTTGGCGTTGTCCTTGTAGCTGAGCGTGGAGCCGTTGCGCTCGGTGTCGTGGTTGTCGACGAAGACGCCGGAGACGGAGCTGTTCATGTAGCCCCAGCCCTCGCCGTAGTTCTTCAGGTAGGCGAGCTTCTCGTTGTTGAAGACCCGCTTGAGGTCGTAGGCGTAGCGGAACTCCTGGACGTCTCCGTTCCCCGTGTACTCGGTGGGCTGGACTGCCTCGCCGGCGCCGTGGATGGCCTCCTGCTTCCAGTAGACGCCGGGGTTGGAGAGCCGGGACTTGATGTTGGCGAGGTCGGCGGCGGGCATGTGCTTGGCCGCGTCGATGCGGAAGCCGTCCACGCCGAGGGAGAGCAGGTCGTTCATGTACCCGGCGATGGTCCTGCGGACGTACTCCTCGCCGGTGTCGAGGTCGGCGAGGTCGACCAGTTCGCAGTTCTGGACGTTCCAGCGGTCCCGGTAGTCGGTGATCTCCGAGGTGCAGGTGTCGAAGTCGTACGAGGAGTACAGGCCCGGGTAGTTGTACTTAGTGTACGCCGAGCCGCCGGTCCCGGTGCCGTTGCCCGCGGACATGTGGTTGATGACCGTGTCGGCGACGACCTTCACACCGGCCGCGTGGCAGGTGTTCACCATGTTCCGGAACGCGGTGCGGTCACCGAGCCGGCCGGCGATCTTGTAGCTCACCGGCTGGTACGACGTCCACCACTGCGAGCCCTGTATGTGCTCGGCGGGCGGGGAGACCTGGACGTATCCGTACCCGGCGGGGCCGAGGGTGTTCGCACACTCGCGGGCGACCGAGTTGAAGTTCCACTCGAACAGGACGGCGGTGACGTCCTTGTTCCCGGGCGGTGCGGCCTCCGCGACAGTCGGGGTCATGACAACCGAGGCGACCGCGAGCGCGGCGACCCCGGCGAGGGTTCTGCGTGCCATGTGGGGTGTCCTTCTTCATCGAAGGGTGTGGGGAGCGCGAAGGCCCCTGAAGCTTCTTGCTGAAACCTTCAGAAACCTTGCGTGACGCAGATGTTAAAGCTTCACCCTCCGAAAGGGCAGTAGGCGGTACAGCACTCGTGAACGAGGTTCACCCTCAGCCCCCTCACGCACCGCCTGCCGCACGGACGGCCGCCTGGCAAGGATCCGGCAGGAGCAAAGGATCTGCTCTGCGCGTCCGCGGCAACACTTCGAGGCGCTGCCTGCGCCAGGCCCTCAAAGTCAGGCTCTAGGGCCTGTGCGGGGTCGTGATCATGAGCACCGCTGGCGGCCGACTCTGGGCTCCCTGGGCGGGGCGGGGGAACCAGCGGCCACCGGGGGGCGTCGACCCCGATATGCAAGATCGATACCTTTACCTGGCCCGCCATGGCGAGGCCACACCCGACGAAGGCAGTCTCACCGCGGCCGGGCGCCGTCAGGCTGAGCTATTGGGCAAGCGTCTGCACGGCGTGCCGCTGACGGCCGTTCACCACGGTCCGTTGCCCCGCGCGGTGCAGACGGCCCGGCTGGTCGGGGAGCGTCTGGGCGATGTGCCGCTGCGTGAGTGCGAGGCGGCCGGGGACTACGTCCCGTACGTGCCGGAGCGTGACGAGGTTCCCGCAGATGTTGCCGACGCCATGCTGCCTCGCCTCGCTTCGCTGTCTACCGTGGACCGTGCGCGCGGAGCGGAGCTGGCCCGCCAGGCGGTCGCGGAGTTCACCGGGCCGGTCGACGGCGGGAATGCCCCCCGCCACGACCTTGTCGTCACCCACACGTTTCTCATCGCCTGGCTGGTGCGCGCCGCTTTCGAAGCGCCGGCTTGGCGCTGGATGGGACTCAACCACGCAAACGCTGCGCTCACGGTGATCCGTTACGCGCCTGCCCGGCCCGCAACCGTCCTCGTCTACAACGACGTGAGTCACCTCCCGGACGACCTGCGCTGGACCGGCTTCCCGCCCCAGCTCCGCACGCCCTGACAGCTTCCTGCCCGGATGGCGGCTTGCTGGTGGCCGACGCTGTACAGGGCGAACCAACCACTCATCGGCCAGCCCAGGGGGTTCAGTCTCGTGTGGTGGGACGGAGGCTGCGGAGCCAGATGATCGCGCCGCGGAGGTGGAGGGCTGCGAGGTAGCCCTCGGGGGCCTTGTCGTAGCGGGTGGCGATGCCGCGCCATGCCTTCAGCTTGTTGATCAGGCGCTCGATGATGTTGCGGTCACGGTAGAGCTCGGCGTCGTGGGTGACGGGCCGCCCACCGCGGCGCCCCTTCTTCTTCCGGTTGGCGGCCTGGTCGGCCTTCTCCGGGATGACCGCCTTGATCTGGCGTGTGCGCAGGTGGGTGCGGTTGCGGCGCGAGGAGTATGCCTAATGGGACGTGAAGGACGGCAAGCAAGTCCTGTTCCCCGGTTTGCTGGGGGACCGGAGTCGGCCTTCATGGCGCGGGCCGAGCCTTTGAGTATGCCCGGACCCACAGAGTCCTTTGACAAGACGAGGTCGGCTCCGCGCCCATCGTGAGTGCGGCACTGCGGAAATCAAGATGGGCCGCCGCCCGGTCGAGAGGCGGCCCGAGCGGTCGAGATCGTGCACACAGAGGCGTCTTTCGTCGGGGCTGGCTCTGCGGGCCATGACGCGGTTCGCTGTCCGCAGTCCGAGCCGGTTGTGCGGATCACCTCTCTCCACTGCCTGAGCTCTCAGCTCCGACACAGACCTTGATGCCCTGCAGGACGGGGATGAACTGCGGGCTGTCGGCGGCCTGCCCGGGGGTGAGCACGAAGGACAGCGGACGGCAGCGTCGTTCGGCAGCCAGGTGCACCTTGCTGGTCAGCCCGCCCCGCGAGCGCCCCAGGGCAGCGGCCTTCAGCCGCGCGCGGCGCCGACGGCGAACCCGGCGCCGCTCGGCACGGGCAGGGTCAGCCGCGTCAGCTTCTTCCGCACCTTCTTGATCCTTTTGTCCCTTCCTGCGGCCCCCTTTGACTGCTCAATGGCCTCCTCCAGGGCGGCCAGGACATCTTCACTCATCCGTGCGCCCGCCGCGTCGTGATATGCACGGGCGGTCGTAGAGTCCACGCTGACCAGCGACAGGTCCACCTGCCCGCGCCGCGCGGCCTCGGCGATCAGCGCCTCCATCAGGGCCTGGAACACCCCGGCATCGCGCCACTGACGGAACCGGTCGTAGACCGTCGACCAGGACCCGAACTCCTCCGGTATCTCCCGCCACTGGCTTCCGGTACGGAACCGCCAGACCACACCCTCGAACTGATCCCGCAGCCGGTGCGGATACGGCCCGTACCCACCTATCGGCAACAACAGCTCCACCAACGCCCAATCGTCATCGCTCAGTTCGCGTCTCGCCACACGAGTGTTCTACCGCCACGTTGATCACGACTCCGCACAGGCCCTAGTACGAGCTCAAATCGGCCTCACGATCGAACGACGGCGGCCAAGCGGCCACCCACCCCAATCTTCACGACTCCGGAGCGCCCGCCAGAGGCCTGGATGATCCCTACGAAAGATCGAAGTGATGAAGGTCACACCTTCGGGAGTGGTCACTTTCTGCTCCCGTCGGAGGGGTGAGGATTCGGCGCCCCTCGCCCACTCGGCGTGACCGACACCTGTGAGCCTCTCGCGGGCCGCGAGGCGCGCTGACGGTACCCCGATTCCTTCTGCGAGAGAGCTCTTACGATCGCCCCGTCCGGGTTCACTGGAGGCACAGGCCCATCCACGGGTATGTCGACGGCTGGCCGGAAACCGTCGGCCCTATGCGCGGGAACCCGTAAGGAAACCTGCAAGTCATGGATATGGCGCATCAAATGAGGGGAAAGCGAGCGCAGCAAGGGACGCTCGGTGACGACAGCTTTCCGACCTCTTGAGCCTGCAGCCGGAAGCCCTTCCCCGAACTTCGGAAGTAGATCTACGCTCCTGACAGCCGCGAAGCGCGGGGGTATATGCGGACAGAAGCTCCTGAACTCGGACCTTCTTCAGTGAGCCCCGCATGCTCATCGGTTCGAAAGCACACGGTCTGATCCGGTTGGCAAGAGCCGACTCGCATGTGAAGGAGCGCAAATGAAGACTGCAACACGACTGGGCGTTGTCGCCGTGGCCCTTCTGGGCCTCATCGCGACCGCACCGGCCGCATCGGCGGCCGAACATGCCGCCCCGAAGGCGAACAAACCCATGGAGATGTCGACATCAAGGGTGTCGAGGTCGACAAGGAGGCGCCGGACGAGACAAGACGGATCATCGAGTCCAACGCACCCGCAGCCGTCGCCGCCGCCAACGTGTGCGGCTCCGGCTACACCATCTCCACCGGAGCCTGGCGCTACAGCACCTACGGCACCACGTACACGTGGACCAACGGCACGTCCGGTAGCGGGTACTACGACAAGCCCATCTGCACCGTGTTCTTCAACGACAGCGGCTACACCAGGTACATGGGCGTGCGTCTGAAATCCAACTACACCTCCGACGCCCCTGCCGAGGACTTCGGCGCCTTCGGGTCCTACGCCGGCCCGGTCTACCAGAAGCGCGGTTACTGCGGGACGGTCTACTCCTACATGGAGGACTCCAACGGCAAGATTCTCGTGGACCGCGTCCAGACCGTCGGGAGCTGCAACTAATCGTGGCTCGAACCCGAACACGACGTGTTCCGGCAGCCGTCACCACCCTGGTGGCGGTTCTGGCCGTCTCAGGATGCAGCGGGGAACAGGGGGACGCCGACGTGTCGGCGTCCCCGGTCACCGAGACCCGGCCCTCCGTCCCGGAGAGCGGCGTCGAGGAGACCAGCATGACGGAAGACGCGTCGCCCGAGGAGACGCCGGCCGCCTCCCCGACATCCCCCGCCCTTCCTCCCGCCGTGGCAACGGCGCCTGCCGCCGCACCGACGAGAGAAGGGGACACCAAGGCCTACACGTTCGGCGACGTCCAGATCCGGCTGACCCCGAACGAACTCGGCGTCTACACCGCCGTCCACATCCCCAACCCGTCGCAGAGGCCCATGTCCTTCTCCTTCACGGTGCGCGTGACGGGACCGCAGGGCTACGAGGTGATGATGAAGCGCTCCTTCCCCCACGTGTTGCCCGGAGACACAGGGCGGGAAGCGGGACTTCTCATCGACGAGGACGAAGCCCCGGTACCGGCTGACCCGACGGTGGAAATCGTCACCTTCGAGCAGACCGGGGCAGGCTGATCGACGGTGCCTGACCTGGGCCGCACTCACGATCGCCCCAGTGGAACGGCGCTCCACGGGTTGGCCAAGGCGCATCGGTCGACGCCCCACTGACTTCGAAGACCCACATAAGTCCAGTCAGCCAAGGGCTTTCCTGCAACTCTTCGAACCACTCCTCGACGTCCGATACGACCCAATCAGGCGAGTCTCGATCGAGGCTGCCAGCAGGCCAGGACCAGACAAGTGAATCCACCATCGGGGACCCGCTAGCCCTCCGCTGGGTTACGGGACAACTCTTACCGCGTTTCATGCAGCGCTCCGGCACCCAGCACGCATCCGGCCGCCCAAATCGAAACGCATGCATTTTTGATCACAATTCATCCCGATATATCCACTCTCGAAGCACCTCATCCGCTAGAGGAGAGTCCGTCACATGGCCGACGAAAAGGTCCTTGCTGCCCAGAGATGGGTCAACGCCACATACAACAACGTGCCGGGCTACGCGAGGTGCCCCGAGGACGGAAAGACCGGCTGGATCACCATGTACTCCCTCACCATGGGCTTGCAGCACGAGCTCGGCATCAGCCCCGTCGTAGCGAACTTCGGCGACGGGACCCTCGCCAAGGTCACCGAGCTCGGCACCATCGGCGTCGGTTGGCGGAAGAACACCAACATCGTGAAAATCATCCGCCACGGCCTGTTCTGCAAGGGCTACTGGGGTGGAGACACGGCGGTGGCCGAGTTCGACACGGTCGCCGCGGCGGCGGTCGACAAGATGAAGGAGAACATGGGCCTCCCCCAAGACGGTGGGGTAGTCCAGCCCAAGGTGCTCAAAGCCATCCTCAACATGGCTGCCTACATAACCGTCGCTGGCGGCACGGACAAGATCCGGTCCATCCAGCAGTGGCTGAACAAAAACTACTGGACGAAGAAGACGTTCTCCATCGGCCCCGCTGACGGGATCTACTCGCGGGACGTGCAGCAGTCGCTGATGAAAGCGATCCAGCTCGCGGTCGGCATAGCGGAGGCGGACGCGACCGGCAACTTCGGGCCCGGCACACAAGCCGGCATCAGGGCGCACCCCGTCGGCCCCGGGTCATCCGGCCTCTTCGTCCAACTGTTCTCCGCAGCCTGCGTGTTCAATGAGCCCGTTCCTGGATACGGCGAGCCCAACGGACGCACCCACTTCACCGACTCGTGGGATGACGATGTCGAAGGCTGGGTGAGGGCGTTCCAAGCGTTCTCTCAGCTTCCCGTCACGGGGAAGGGCGACTACACCACGTGGGCGCAACTCCTGGTGTCCATGGGAGATACCGAGCGAGACGCAAATGCTTCTGATACCGCCTACACGATCACCCCGTCCCGCGGCGCCAGGATGTACGACGACAAGTACTGATATGTCGGCCGCTACATCAACGAGGCATCGGCGGGCGGCGGGTCGAAGATGCTGGAGCCGGGAGAGCTCGACGATATCTTCGCAGCCAAACTGCGCGTCTTCCCGATCTTCCAGGACCACGGCAGAAGCCTGGCAGAGTACAACCGGGACAACGGGTACAGGCACGGCCAGTGGGCCCACGACCAAGCTGCTCACTTCGGCTTCAATCGGGGCACCGTAATCTACTTCGCTGTCGACTACGACGCCACCCAGGAGGACATGCCGCACATCCTGGACTACTTCCGCGGGGTCACTGCTGGCCTGGCGTCCAGAGGCAAGCGGTACCTTCACGGAGTTTACGGTTCACGGAACGTTTGCGCAGAGGTGACGAAAGAAACCTACGCCGCCTACTCGTTCGTCTCCGGCATGTCCTGGGGATTCTCCGGCAACCTCGGCTTCCCCCTGCCGGCGAACTGGTCGTTCAACCAGATCAAGGAGTACAAGGTAACCAACGGCAGCGATACTTTCTGGCTGGACCGCGACGCGCACCGGGAGAAATCCGATGAAGGCCAGGGGGACGTCAACCGTATTGTTTCCCCTGCTGCGGACTTTCTCGCGAACATCGACCGACTGTACGACCTCGCCAAAAGTTACGGAAAGGGCACCCCGAACCAGCTGGTCACGGACTATTACCGGCAGAAAAGCTATGCGGGGCGCGAGTGGACGAGCCTGATCGGCCAAGTCGACTGGTCGTTCATCGACTACGCCAACAGCCGAGGCGCGGTAATGATGCCCGACTTCACCGATCCCTTCACGGGTCATGACCTGGGCCCCGCGCACTTGCTGGCCACGGCAGCGGGACACATGATCGTGCCGCCTCTGTCCGACAAGCACATGGCCAACCGTGGTGATGTGGCCGGGTGGGCCGGGGACCTCATGACGTTCTACGGGGAATGGCGCCGCGACAGCGGCTCCTACGCCTCTGGCTACACCTACTGCACCGAACGCCTCGGCAAGGTCGGCGTACTCTCCACGTTCGGCTTTAACGACTTCGTGGAGGACGCCGACGGGTTCCTCCTGGCCGAGAAGATGCGGTCCGACGTGCCCATCACCACGGCCCTGCGCGATCACTATGAGAAGACCGGCGGGATGACCCGGTTCGAGGACTATCTTGCCAAGCGGTTCGGTACCTCGCAGGCCACCGCGGCGGACGCGGCGTTCTACATCCTCACATCGATCGATGATCCGCTCATCAATGTCGGACGCATCTTCCTCGAACAGCAGCAAGGGGGAGCCGCCATGATCTTTTCCCACCTGCTTCCGGAGGACAGGCTGAGGAATTATTGCCTTGGCTTCGCGGATACGCTGATCGCTCGCGCCGGGTTGGAGGCCCGCAGCCAGGCGAAGATGAAGTCCAACCACGCCAGGCTGTTCGCGGACGGTTCAGCCTGATGGGTTCCTGGATCCTGGTGGTGCTCTTCGTAGGCTTCGGTCTGGCCTTCGTACGTGTCCAGAAGGGCCGACGGCTCCTCGGCCTGATCAAGGCATCCACCGCCACTGGAACCCTGTGCTACCTGCTCGGCTGGTCTCAAGTCCAATTCTCCTTCCCGTCGCACGCATGTCCCGACTTCTTCGACAGACGCCCCGTCGTCCACTTCGACCGCTACGAGGACAGCACTTTTCCGCTGAACGCCACCTGCTACTGGGACAACGGTGAGCGGAAGGAACTCGTGAGCAGCTGGGTCAACCCACTCCTCTTCACCTGTATGGCCATACTGACCGGCTGCCTGGTGACGTTGGCGGTCCTTGCCTACCGCCGCTACCGGAAAGGACACACGCGTTGAGCGACACCGCTCACATACTCACCCGCCGTCAAGCTCTCGGCATAACCGCGGGCCTCACCGCAGGAGCCCTCCTCGCGACTGCTCCCACCGCTGCCGCATCCGCTCCTGAACGAAGCATGTGGCGTGGCCGACGGTCACAGAACGGCTGGCCCGTCATCGATGGCAACCGCATCGCGCACTTCCGCATCGAAGGCACCAGCGTCAACGTGCCACTGCTGAAGGGCGACGTGGCCACGGTACTGCTCTATGTGGCCCGCCGGTTCGCGTACGAGATCGACATGCTCCGCCCCGGCGACGTCCAGGGCCACACCGACCACCGCATCCTCGGAGCCGACTTCGAGTCGAACCACCTGTCCGGTACCGCGATCGCCATCCGCCCGCTCTTCTACCCGCTGGGAGCGCAAAAGGGCACCGGCTTGTCCGCCCTCGAGAAGGTCGTCGTCGCGGACATCCTCGCCGAATGCCAGGACGTCATCCGCTGGGGCGGACACGCAAAGCCGGTCAAGGAGTCCCACTTCCAGATCAACGTCCCTCCCGGCGACCCCAGACTTGCCCGCCTTGCTCGCCGAATCCGCGGCGAGGACGCCGGCCCCGGATCCGGCGCCGGATCGATCGACCCGTTCCTTCCCAACCGCCGCAGAAAAGCTGCCGCTTACCTCTAATAACTTCTGTGCTTGGAGGACTCTCCAATGACGGTCCACCCAGGTGGCGGTGCAATTCCACGTAACACAAGTTGATCTTGCTGTTGGGTGGAGTCACGTCAGCCTCGGCAAGCCCGAGAGGGTCCGCGGCGGACACATCGAAGCTCCGGCTGAAGGCGGATGACTCTCCCAAGTCGTCGTCACCGGCCGGAGCCTCGGTGTGTCGTCGGTTCGCCACTGTCCGCCTGATCGGGCAGGCCCCTACGAGAACGACGCAGCCCTGCGGTCACTGCAGTAACCCACATCAGTACGCGCTGGTTCGTATGCCGTCGATGAAGGCGGTCCAGGCGGAGGTACCGATGAGCAGGGTCATGCCGGTGGGGTTCTTGCTGTCGCAGACGGGGGCGATGCCGGGGATGTTGTCGGCGAGTTCCAGGCAGTCAACGCCGCCGCCGTCGCTGTACGTGCTCTTGCGCCACACTGCGGCCGTCAGGTCAGGTCAGATACTGCGCATGTCTCGTGCTCCTTCATGGCCCGCCGGATCAGGGCCGCGGATGCCTCTGGTGGCAGGGCTCGGGCATGGACGAGATCGTAACGATGGGAGTGCCGGGCCACCATGGCCCGGCCTTCCACCAACTCACCTGAGTGGCCCGCCTCCAGGTAGGCCACGTCCGGCGCGTTGTCGAATGACAGAAGGGTGAGCGAGCCGCCCATGGCGGAGTGGGCCCGCGACGAAGGGCATCACCTGCACCTCGATGTGCGGGGTGCGGGCGGCTTCCAGCACGGAGGCCAACTGCTCCCGCATGACGGTCGGGCCTCCCACCGGGCACCGGATCACCGACTCGTCGAGCACCACCCACAACAGCGGCGGTTGCGGCTTCCGGAGCAGGCTCTGCCGACTCAGCCGTGCCGCCACCTTCTCCTCGATCTCCTCCACCGTGCACCACGGTTGTCCATGGCGCAGCACCTCACGTGCGTAGGCAGCGGTCTGCAGCAGACCCGGGACGCTGTGCGCCATGTACTTGTGCATGGCGTTCGCCCTGGCCTCGTACGTCACGAACTTCCGTGCCCAGTCCGGGATCGGCGTCCGCTTGATGTGGGTCCACAGATCGACCAGGTCGCCGTCGGCTCCAGGATCTCGTCCAGCCTGGTGTTGACGTCCTCGGGCGGTGTCTCCTCGCCCAGTTCAAACTGGGCGATACGGCTGTGGGCGATGGGGATCAGGTCACCGAGCCCACGCTGGGTAAAACCGGCGCGGACGCGGAGCTTGCGCAGCTTCACGCCGTAGAGCGCCGGCAGGGAAGCGGAGGGGTCGAGTTCCTTCGGTGCGGGCATCGTCTGTCCCCCATTTTCGATCCGGTGCAACGAAAACCGTTACCCCTGGTGAGCGTAGCGTCACGTACCGATGATCGTGGGGAGAGTCGGGATCATCATGCAGGAAGGGCACCGCAACCATGGCACCACAGGAACGTACGAGGCGCGCGGCCGCGATCCGGGACGCCGACGAGGCCAGGAACGAACTCGCCTTGGCACTGGATGACGCCGGTGTGCTCCTGCCCTCGTTGGGGCTCGACACCGTCTCGCTGGCCAGTGGCTATCTGCCGCCGCTGGTGGATCTCGGACGCTGCAATCCGGGCACGGCGCTCAAGTTGGCGGAGGCGCTGCGGGAAGGGCGTCGCACCGTCGAGCTGAGCGCCAGGGTGCGTGAGGTGAACCGGCGGAGTGAGCAGCGGACTTGAGAGCGCCCGTCATGCATGGCGAGGGCCCGCTGCTCCCCGGAAGGGAGCGGCGGGCCCTGGGGCGGACGAGACGTCAGGCCCGTGTCCACCACACCGTCGTGTCCGCCGGCACCTTCGCCCCGTCGCCGGTTTCGGCCACCTCACCGTTGGTGATCAGCACCCTGCCGTAGGACGGCAGGGTCACCGCCTGCCCCGTGGTGTTCGCGACGCACACGAACTCCCCGCGCCGGAAGGCGAGTACGCCCTCCGGGGCCGGCAGCCACTCCACCGTGTCGCCCGCGCCCAGGTCGGCCTGTTCCCGGCGCACGGCGAGTGCGGCGCGGTACAGCTCCAGGGTCGAACCGGCCACCCCGGTCTGCGCCTCGACGCTCAGCTCGCCCCAGCCCTCCGGCTGCGGCAGCCAACTGCCGCCGCCCCCGAAGCCGTACGAGGAACCGGCGCGGGTCCACGGGATCGGCACCCGGCACCCGTCGCGGAAGCCGTCCTGGCCGGCGCCCCGGAAGTACGCCGGGTCCTGGCGCACCTCGTCCGGCAGGTCCACGACGTCCGGCAGGCCCAGTTCCTCGCCCTGGTAGACGTAGGCCGAGCCGGGCAGCGCCAACATCAGCAGGGTCGCCGCGCGGGCCCGGCGCAGCCCCAGCTCCCGGTCGCCGGGCAGCCGGAGCTGGGTGCCGAGGCCCGCCGGGTTGCCGAAGCGGGTGGCGTGCCGGGTGACGTCGTGGTTGGACAGCACCCAGGTGGCGGGGGCGCCGACCGGGCGCATGGCGTCCAGGGTGCGGTCGATGACCTCGCGCAGTTCCGTCGCGTCCCAGTGGGTGCCCAGGTACTGGAAGTTGAAGGCCTGGTGCAGCTCGTCGGGGCGGACGTAGTTGGCGGTGCGCTCGACGGTCGGCGTCCAGGCCTCGGCGACGAAGATGCGCTCGCCGGAGTACTCGTCGAGGATGAGGCGCCACTGCCGGTAGATGTCGTGCACGCCGTCCTGGTCGAAGAACGGCATGACATCGTTGCCCAGCAGCTTCAGTTGCTCGTGCGATCCCAGGTCCGGCAGGCCCTCGGCCTTCACCATGCCGTGGGCGACGTCGATGCGGAAGCCGTCGACGCCCATGTCCAGCCAGAACCGCAGGATGGAGCGGAACTCGTCGCCGACGGCCGGGTGCTCCCAGTTGAAGTCGGGCTGCTCCGGGGCGAAGAGGTGCAGGTACCACTCCCCCAGGGTGCCGTCGGGCTCGGTGACCCTGGTCCAGGCCGGGCCGCCGAAGATCGACTCCCAGTCGTTGGGCGGCAGTTCGCCGTTCGTGCCCTTGCCGGGCCGGAAGTGGTAGCGGTCCCGCGCCGGCGAGCCGGGGCCCTCGGCGAGCGCCCGCTTGAACCACTCGTGCTGGTCGGAGGAGTGGTTGGGCACGATGTCGACGATGATCCGCAGGCCCAGTTCGTGAGCGTCCCGGATCAACGCGTCCGCGTCGAGCAGGTTGCCGAACATGGGGTCGACGGCGCGGTAGTCGGCGACGTCGTAGCCGGCGTCGGCCTGCGGCGAGGCGTAGAAGGGGCTGAGCCACACGGCGTCCACCCCGAGGTCGCGCAGGTACGGCAGGCGGGAGCGGATGCCCTCCAGGTCGCCCATGCCGTCGCCGTTGCTGTCGGCGAAGCTGCGCGGATACACCTGGTAGATCACCGCGTCGCGCCACCAGTCACGCCGCCTGGCGACGGTGGCGACGGCGGCGGATTCGGTCGAAGAGGCCGGGGAGGTCGGTGCCGGGGCGGTGGAGTGCTGCTGGCTCATGTCGTCCTGTTCGTGTCATCGGGGTGGGGGTGGTGCGGCGAGCGAGGAGAAGAGGCGGCCGCGGTGGCCGGCGGGGTCGGTTCGGGCCGCCGCGGCCGCCACCCGCGCGCTCGGGGCGCGCGGGAGTCCTCGTACGAGGGGCAGAACGATCAGCCCTTCGTGCCGCCCGCGGTGAGGCCGGTCACCAGGTTCTTCTGCATGAGGTAGAAGAACGCGGAGACGGGTATCGCGATCAGGACCGCCGTGGCGGCCATGAGGTTGCGCTGGGCGTCGTGCTCGCTGACGAAGCTCTGCAGACCGACGGCGAACGTGTACTTCGTGTCGTCCAGCATGAACGTCGTGGCGAAGGCGACCTCGCCGAACGCGGTGATGAAGCTGTAGAAGGCCGCGACCGCGAGGCCGGGCTTGGCCAGCGGCAGGATCAGCCGGGCGAACGTGCCGAACGGGGACAGCCCGTCGACCCGGCCCGCCTCGTCGATCTCGAACGGAATGGTGTCGAAATATCCCTTCATCAGCCAGGCACAGTACGGCACCGCGGTCGAGCAGTAGACGAGGATGAGGCCGAAGTAGGTGTCGATCAGCTGAAGGTCGGAAAGGATCTGGTACATCGGGACCATCAGGACGGCCACCGGGAACATCTGGGTGACCAGGAGGGCCCACATGAACTTCTTGTACCCGGGGAACCGCATCCGGGACACGGCGTACCCGGTGGTGGCGGCGACGAGGACGCCGAGGACCGTGGTGCCGAGCGAGACGATCAGCGAGCTCTTCAGCCAGTGGAAGAAGTTCGTCTCCTGCAGCACGAACACGTAGTTGTCCAGCGTCATCTTGCCCCAGATGCCGCCGGGGCGGAGGTAGTCGTCCTTGTCCGGGCCGAGGGACAGGAAGGCCAGCCAGGCGACCGGGAACAGCGCGACGAGGCTCGCCGCGGCCAGGATGCCGTGCGAGGTGAGACTGGCGAGCGGGCCGCGTTCCCCGCGTCCGCGCACCTTCACGGGCGGGGTCCTCTCGCCGGCCGGACGGTCCGTGGGAGCAGCGGGCTTGACGGTGGTGGTGCTCATGGGGACTCCTGCCTCAGATCGCGAGCTGCTGCTCATTGCGGTTCAGCCAGCGGCGGTAGAAGGAGGTGAAGACGATCAGGATGGCCAGCAGCAGCATGCCGTAGGCGGCGGACTGCGCGAAGTCGCGTGGCTGCTGTCCGAATCCGAGGTAGTAGGACCAGGTCACGAGGATCTGGGCGTCCGGGGCGGTGTTGCCGAACAGCAGGAAGATGACGGCGAACTGGTTGAAGGTCCAGATGACGCCGAGCAGCACGACGGTGGAGCTGACCGACCTGAGGCCGGGCAGGGTGACGTGCCGGAAGCGCTGCCAGGCGTTCGCGCCGTCCATCTCGGCCGCCTCGTAGAGGGCGCCGTCGATGGACTGGAGTCCGCCGAGCAGGGAGACCATCATGAACGGCACACCGCACCAGGTGTTGACCATGATCGCGGCGAACCGCTGCCAGAAGGGGTCCTCCAGCCACGGCGGTGTCGGCAGGCCCAGGGACCCCAGGCCCGAGTTGATGATGCCGCTGTCCGCGAGCATGAACCGCCAGCCGAAGACGGTGACGAAGGTCGGCACGGCCCACGGCAGGATCAGGATCAGCCGGTAGAGGGTGCGGCCGCGCAGCTTCTGGTTGAGCAGCAGGGCCAGGCCCAGGCCGATGGTGTAGTGCAGGGCGACACAGGCCGCCGTCCATACGATCGTCCAGATGAAGTGCGACCAGAAGCGGTCGTACGCCGTCTCGCCCCACAGGATGTCGGCGTAGTTGTCGAGGCCGATGAACTTGTAGGTGGCCTCGATCTCGTTGACGCCGATGGTGCGGGCCGAGTTGAGGCTGTTGGCGTCGGTGAGGGTGAGGTAGAAGCCGTAGGCCAGGGGGTACAGCACGATGGTGCCGAGCACGACGACCACGGGCACGATCATGGCGTAGGCGTACCAGTGCTTCTGGTAGGCGTGCTTCAGGCGGCCGACCGGGCCGGGGCGGGGCGCGCGGTCACCGCGGCGTTTGCCGGTCGCGCGGTCGATGGCGACTGTCATGGTTCGGCACCTTCTGGATGATCAAGGGGTTCGGCACAGGCCGGTGGCCGCCGGGCCCTCCCCTCCTGGAAGCGGGTCCGGCGGCCACACGGGCGGTTACTTGCTGAAGTCCGGCACCAGCTTGGTGATGGCGATCTCCGCGTCGCTCAGCCCCTTGTCCAGGGACTCCTTGCCGCCCGCGATCTGGGGCAGCTCGTCGTCCATCGGACCCCACAGCGAGCTGTACTCGGGCAGCGCCGGGCGCGGCTGGGCGGCCTCGAGGACCGTCTGGTAGCCGGCGATGCCCGGGTCGGCCTTGACCTCGTCGGTGTAGGCGTCGTCGCGGGTGGGCAGCGTGGAGTTCTTCAGGGCGATGGTCTCCTGGGCCTTGGCCGAGGTCATGAAGTTGACGAGCTTCAGCGCGGCCTCCTGCTTCGCCTTCTCGGAGCCGGCGTAGACCGAGAGGTTGTGGCCGCCGGTCGGGGCGCCCGCCTTGCCGGTGGAGCCGGCCGGGACGGTGGCGATGCCCAGGTTCGCCTTGTCCTTGAAGGCGGAGCCCTTGTAGAAGTTGGTGATCTCCCACGGGCCCTGGATGATCGAGGCGACCTTGCCGTTGACAAACGCGTCCTGGATGTGGGCGTAGGCCTCGGCGGTGACGTCGGCCTTGTGCAGGCCCTTGCCGTCGAAGAGGTCCAGCCAGGTGCCGTAGGCCTTCTTGGCCTCGGCCGACTTCACGGTGATCTTCTTGGCGTCGGCGTCGACCATGTCGGTGCCCTCGCCGTAGAGGAACGGCTGGGCGTAGTAGCCCGCGGTGGAGCCCCAGTAGCCGTCGACGCCGGTCTTGTCCTTGATGGTGGCGGCGGCCTTCTTCAGGTCGTCCCAGGTCTTGGGGGCCTCGACGCCGGCCTTCTCGAACAGTTCCTTGTTGTAGACGAAGGCGAGGGTGTCCGTGGTGAACGGCACGCCGTAGGTCTTGCCCTCGTACTTGGCCTGCTCGACCAGGTTGGGCTTGAACGCGGCCTGGTCCTTCAGCGCCTCGGTGCCGTCCAGCGGCAGGAAGAAGCCCTTCTTGGCGAAGGCGGGGGTCCAGCCGACCTCGGAGCGCAGCACGTCGGGGGCGCCCTTGGAGCCGGCGGCGGTGTCGAACTTGTTCTGTGCCTGGTCGAAGGGGACGTTGACGAAGTTGACCTTGATGTCCTTGTTGGCCGCCTCGAACTCCTTGACCAGGGCCTTGTACGTCGGCGCCTCGTTGGTCGCGTTGGAGGTGTCCCACCAGGTGATGGTGACCGGGCCGTCGGCCTTGTCGCCGCTGTCGCTGTCTCCGCCGCAGGCCGTCGCCGTGAGGGCGAGGGACGCCACCAGCGCGGTGGCCGCTATGCCACGCCGCATGAGTTCTCCTTGAGGGTGTGAAGCCCGGGTGTGCAGGGTGCGGCCCCGTCTGCCGTCCTGCCGACTGCCGACCGCGCCGATGGGGCCGCCGGGCGACGTGAACGTAACAGCGATGCAACTGATCCGAAAGACCTTGCTGAAAAATTTTGCAAGGAGGCGCGACAGTTATGCCGCCGTGACCTCCCCTTGACCCGCTCCGGGCGGCTCCCCGACCGCCGCGCGACCCCGGGTTTCCGGTCACAGGACCGGGGTTCGGACGGTTGTGCAAGACTCTGCAAGTACTTGCCATCCGTTTCCGTCGGGAGAATCATCCGTTGCGGTACGGACGCCGATCACGACCTGCCGACCACGACATGCCACGACATGCCACGACAAGAGGGACAGCGATGACCCAGCAGCCCGCAGCGGGCCGTTCGACGGCGCGCACCAGGCGTCCGTCCGGTGTCCAACGAGTGGGCCGGCGGATACAGTCCGGTGCTGTGACCACACGTCTTGCCGACATCGCCGCCCAGGCCGGGGTGAGTGAGGCGACCGTCAGCCGCGTGCTCAACGGCAAGCCGGGCGTCGCCGCCACCACCCGCCAGTCCGTGCTCGCCGCCCTCGACGTCCTGGGCTACGAACGCCCGGTGCGGCTGCGGCAGCGCAGCGAGGGTCTGGTGGGTCTGATCACCCCGGAGCTGGAGAACCCGATCTTCCCGGCCCTGGCCCAGGTCATCGGGCAGGCACTGACCCGTCAGGGCTACACGCCGGTGCTCGCCACCCAGACCCCGGGCGGGTCGACGGAGGACGAGCTGACGGAGATGCTCGTGGACCGGGGGGTGGCCGGCATCATCTACGTCTCCGGGCTGCACGCGGACACCACCGCCGACATGCAGCGCTACGAGCGACTGCGCGCCCAGGGTGTGCCGTTCGTGCTGGTCGACGGCTTCTCACCGAAGGTGCAGGCGCCGTTCATCTCCCCCGACGACCGGGCGGCTATGGCGCTCGCGGTCACGCATCTCGCCTCCCTCGGCCACACCCGCATCGGGCTGGCGCTCGGGCCGAAGCGGTTCGTGCCCGTGCAGCGCAAGATCGAGGGCTTCGTCCGCACCATGCAGGACCAGGTGGGCCTGGACGCCCGGACCGTGGAGACGGAGCTGGTCCAGCACTCCCTGTACACCCTGGAGGGCGGCCAGGCCGCCGCCACGGCGCTCATGGACCGCGGGTGCACGGCGCTGGTGTGCGCCAGCGACATGATGGCGCTGGGTGCGATACGGGCGGCGCGGCAGCGCGGCCTGGACGTGCCGAGGGACATCTCGGTGGTCGGCTTCGACGACTCCCCGCTGATCGCCTTCACCGACCCGCCGCTGACCACGGTCCGCAAGCCGGTCCCGGCGATGGGCCAGGCCGCGGTGCGCACCCTGCTGGAGGAGATCGGCGGGACGCCCGCTCCGCACAGCGAGTTCGTGTTCATGCCGGAGCTGGTGGTGCGCGGTTCGACCGCTTCGGCCCCCGGGGACCGAAACCGTCCCTAGGGCGGAGGGGACGACGTTTCGTCCACTGCCCCGGGAGGGGCCGCGGGCCGCTGTCCAGGGAGGACATGCGGGTCGGTCCCGACCGGGGGGTGATCTGCGGGAAGGGCTTTTCTGGCAGACTCTGTGCCCATGGGTGAAGCGACGGTGACCACGCTGGAAGGCCGGGAGGACCAGGCCGCAGCGCACTCCGTCGGAAACGGGGAGGGGCGGGACCTCCTGCGTCGTCTGCGCACTCCCCGTCGGCCGCGGTTGTGGTTCGAGATCCTGCTGATCGCGGTGAGTTACTGGACGTACTCACTCGTCCGCAACGCCGTGCCGGAGCAGAAGTCCAAGGCACTGCGCAACGCGGACTGGCTCTGGGACCTGGAGCAGCAGCTCGGTCTCGCCTTCGAGCAGTCGGTCAACCACGCGGTGAACTCGGTGACCTGGCTCGTGGTCGGCATGAACTACTACTACGCCACGCTGCACTTCGTGGTCACGCTGGGTGTCCTGGTGTGGCTCTACCGTACCCATCCCGGCCGTTACGCGGCGACCCGGCTGGTGCTGTTCTCGACCACGGTCGTCGCCCTGGCCGGCTACTACCTGTTCCCGCTCGCCCCGCCGCGCCTGATGAACGGCGGCGGTTTCATCGACACCGTCGTGGTCCACGAGACGTGGGGGTCGATGGCCTCCGGCGACCTGAAGAACATGTCCAACCAGTACGCCGCGATGCCCTCGATGCACATCGGCTGGTCGGTGTGGTGCGGGCTGACCGTCTTCGCGCTGGCGACCGTCCCGTGGGCGCGGGTCCTGGGGCTGCTGTACCCGGCGGGCACGCTGGTGGTCATCGTCGCCACCGCCAACCACTTCTGGCTGGACGCGGTGGGCGGCCTGCTCTGCCTCGCCCTCGGCTACGCGCTGGCGACGGTCTGGTACGGCAGCCGCCCGTACGCCCTGCCGAGGCTCGTGCCGGACCACGGCGGCGGGAGCCTCACCGGCACGGGCGGCGGGGGCGGCGAGGGCCCGGCCGGCTCGGACAGCTCCGACGGCGGGGTCCCGGCCAGCGGGAAGGCGGGCGTGGTGGCCCCCCGCACGCCGGACTCCGCCCTCGCCCCGGACGGGTCCTAGGACCCGCCGTAGAACAGTTCCTCCATCACGCCCCGCGCCCTGCGGGTCGTGCGCCGGTACGCGTCGAGCATGTCGCCGGCGTGGCCCGGACCGTAGCCCAGGTAGCGGCCGACGGCGGCCAGTTCGCGGGGGTCGGCGGGGAAGGTGTCGCCGGCCCGCCCGCGGACCAGCATGACCGCGTTGCGCACGCCGGTGGCCAGCACCCACGCCTCGTCGAGGGTGGCCGCGTCCTGCTCGGAGACGAGCCCCGCCGCCTGGGCGGCGGCCAGCGCCTCCCGGGTCCTGGTCGTGCGCAGACCGGGCTCCCGCGCGCCGTGCCGCAGCTGCATCAGCTGCACGGTCCACTCCACGTCGGACAAACCGCCCGGACCGAGCTTGGCGTGCAGTTTGGGGTCGGTGCCGCGCGGCAGCCGTTCGGACTCCATCCGGGCCTTCAGACGGCGGATCTCGCGCACCGCCTCCTCGTCGAGCCCGGCGGCCGGGTAACGCAGTGGTTCGATCAGCTCGACGAAGCGGCGGCCGAGGTCCTCGTCGCCGGCGACGAGCTCGGCGCGCAGCAGCGCGTGCCGCTCCCACACCAGGGACCAGCGGCGGTAGTACGCCTCGTACGACTTCAGGGTGCGCACCAGCGGCCCGGACCGGCCCTCCGGACGCAGGTCGGCGTCGATGAGCAGGGGCGGGTCGGCGCTGGGGAGCTGGAGCAGCCGGCGCATCTCGGCGACGATCTTGCCGGCCGCCTCGGCCGCCTCCCGCTCGTCCACGCCGTCACGCGGTTCGTGGACGAACAGGACGTCCGCGTCGGAGCCGTAGCCCAGCTCGTGGCCGCCGAAGCGGCCCATGCCGATGATCGCGAAGCGGGTGGGGAGGGTGTCCCCCCAGCCCTCCCGGACGACCGCGCGCAGGGTTCCGGCGAGGGTGGCGGCCGTCAGGTCGGACACGGCGCCGCCGACCAGGTCCACCAGGGCGCCCTGGTCGGCCTCGGCGGGCTGGGACTCGGTGCCGTAGGAACCGATGATGTCGGTGGCGGCCGTACGGAACAGCTCGCGGCGGCGCACCCCGCGGGCGGCCGTGACCGCCTGGGCCGCTCCGTCGGCGCGGCGGACCGCGGCGAGGATCTCCTGCTCCAGGTGGGCGCGGGAGCGGGGCCTGAGGCCCCCGGCCTCCCCGTCGCCGAGCAGGGCCACCGCCTCGGGGGCGCGCATCAGCAGGTCGGGGGCGAGCCGTCCGGCGGACAGCACCCGGGCCAGGTTCTCGGCGGCGGCGCCCTCGTCCCGCAGCAGCCGCAGGTACCAGGGGGTCTTGCCGAGCGCGTCCGAGACCTTGCGGAAGTTGAGCAGGCCGGCGTCCGGGTCGGCGGAGTCGGCGAACCAGCCGAGCAGCACGGGCAGCAGGGTCCGCTGGATGGCCGCCTTGCGGGTCACGCCGGACGCCAGCGCCTCCAGGTGCCGCAGGGCGGCGCCGGGGTCGGCGTAGCCGAGGGCGACCAGCCGCTCCCGGGCCGCCTCCGCGCTGAGCCGGGCCTCGCCGGGGGCGAGCTGGGCGACCGCGTCGAGCAGCGGCCGGTAGAACAGCTTCTCGTGCAGCCGCCGTACGACGGTGGCGTGCCGTTTCCACTCGCGGGTCAGGCTCGTCACCGGGTCGTTGCGCATGCCCAGGGAGCGGCCGATGCGGCGCAGCTCGGCCTCGTCCTCCGGGACCAGGTGGGTGCGGCGCAGCCGGTACAGCTGGATGCGGTGTTCGAGCGAGCGCAGGAAGCGGTAGGCGGCGTCGAGCTGGGCGGTGTCGGCGCGGCCGACGTAGCCGCCGACGGCGAGGGCCTTCAGCGCGTCGAGGGTGGTGCCGCTGCGCAGGGAGGGGTCGGTGCGGCCGTGCACCAGCTGGAGCAGCTGCACGGCGAACTCGACGTCGCGCAGCCCGCCGGGACCGAGCTTGAGCTGGCGGTCGACCTGGGCGGTGGGGATGTTCTCGACGACCCGGCGTCGCATCTTCTGGACGTCGGCGACGAAGTTCTCCCGCTCGGCGGCCTGCCACACCAGCGGTCGGAGGGCGGCGACGTACTCCTCGCCGAGGTCGAGGTCGCCGGCCACCGGGCGGGCCTTGAGCAACGCCTGGAACTCCCAGGTCTTGGCCCAGCGCTGGTAGTAGGCGCGGTGCGAGGCGAGGGTGCGGACGAGGGGGCCGTTGCGTCCCTCGGGCCGCAGGTTGGCGTCGACGGGCCAGATGGTGCCCTCGACGGTGTTCTCGGAGCAGATCCGCATCATGTGCGAGGCCAGCCGGGTCGCGGCGCGCAGGGCCTTGTCCTCGTCCGCCCCGTCACCCTTCTCGACGGCTTCTCCGACGAAGATGACGTCGACGTCCGACACGTAGTTCAGCTCGTGTCCGCCGCACTTGCCCAGCGCGACCACCGCGAGCCTGCACAGGGCGGCGTCCTCGGGTGCGTCGGCCTCGGCGAGCGCGAGGGCGGCCCGCAGGGTGGCGGTGGCCAGGTCGGCGAGTTCGGCGGCGGTCTCGGACACCTCGGTGGTGCCGCAGACGTCCCGGGCGGCGATGGACAGCAGGCAGCGCCGGTAGGCGACGCGCAGCGACACCGGGTCGGTGACGCCGGCGAGGCCGTCCTCGAACTCGGTCAGGCCGGGATGCAGGTCCCGCGCCTCGTACGTGACGAGCGCCCGCCAGTCGCCGGCGTGCCGGGCGAGGTGGTCGGCCAGGGCCTCGGAGGCACCGAGCACACCGAGCAGCCGGTCGCGCAGCGGCTTGGCGGCGATCAGCGTGTCGAGCACTTCCTGCCGGTCGGTGGCGGTGGTCTGCGCCTCCAGCAGCCGGACCAGCCCGTGCAGCGCGAGATCGGGGTCGGCGGTCGCGCCGAGCGCGTCCAGCAGCACCGGGTCGTCGCGCACGGGCACCAGCTCGGGTCCGTCCAGCAGCCGCTCGGCGGCGGACGGGTCGGTGAAACCGTGCCGCAGCAGCCGTGTGAAAGTACTGCTCCTGCGCCCCGGCGCCGACGTCATCCCCGGCCTCCCTCGGTCCTCGGATCACGGTGGTCGTACTGGCGACGAGCCTATCGGCACCTTCGGGGCCCGGCCCGGGGCGGCGTACGACGGGTTCCGGGGGCGCGCGGGGTCCGCCACGGCCCGCGACACGCCGTCGTGTTCCCGGTGGCGCCGCGCACCGCCTTCGGCTTCGGTGAGGGGAGCCGTTCAGCCGGACGAGACGACGGTTCGCGTGCCGCCGAAGCCGACGCCCACAAGTCGGTCCGGGCCGACACAGGAGCTGTGCCCATGGACATGGCCTTGGAAGTGTTCCCGCTGCCCGTCAGTGACCTCGACCGGGCCCGGGACTTCCACCGGAACACGGCGGCCTCCCCTCGCCCCCTGCCCCTCCGGGGCGTCCCGAGCCGTCAGGCGTACGGTTCGGGGACCGGGAGCCGGTAGCACCCGGCCTCGGGGGACTCGACCAGCCGGGACGGTCCGAGCCGTTCCCTCAGCGAGGCGATCCGGGTCGGCAGGGTGGCGCGCAGCGACGCCCGGTGTGCGCGCAGGACCTCCTCGACGATCTGGTCGGTGCGCAGTGTCCGGCCCGGCCGCCGGGCCAGCGCGGCCAGGATGTCGAACTCGTCGTCCGGCAGTTCGGTCGGGGCACCGTCGACCAGGACGGCCCGCTCCCGCAGGTCGATGCGTACCCGCCCGGCCAGCAGCAGGTCTCCCGGCGACTCCTCGGAGGGACCGTCCGGGGCGGCCGCGACGGGGGCGGTGTCGGTGTCGGTTCCGAGGTCGGCGGGGGCGGGCTCGGCGGGCCGGCTGCGGCGCACCACCGCCCTGGCCCGGGCCAGCAGTTCGGCCAGGTTGTAGGGCTTGACGAGGTGGTCGTCCGCGCCCAGGTCGAGCGCTCGCACGCAGGACAGATGGTCCCCGCGCGCGGTGGTCACCAGGATCGGGACCGCACTGGCGGCCCGCATCGCGCCGCACAGTCCGAAGCCGTCGCAGTCGGGGAGGGCGAGGTCGAGCAGGACGACATCCGGGCGGGCCCGGTCCAGCAGCTCGAGCGCGGCCCTGCCGGTGGACGCGCACACCGCCTCCAGACCCTGTTCCTCCAGAGCTGCCCGGAGAGCTGCCGACACCCGTTCGTTGGCCTCAACGACCAGTAGTTTCACATCGTCCTCGTTCTGGCGTGGTTCCGGCGTGCTCGGCGTCCTGAGGTGTTCAGCGTCCTGAGGTCTGGCGCTGCCGCGATCGTGCGCGCGTCCCGCCCCATCCGCTCTCCGCTCCCTGCTGCTCCGAGCGGATGTAGTCGGGGAGCACCCTGGGCGGCCAGCTGCCGATGCTGAACATGCCCATCGAGTAGGCCTTCGCCGCCAGTGCCGTCCGGTTGGGCACCTGGAACTGCCGCAGCAGCATGCCGACGTGGTACTCGATGCCCTGCCGGCTGAGGAACAGCTTGGCCGCCAGACGTACGGTCGGATCACCCGCCGCCACGCCCTCCAGGACCTTCGCGCTGAGCGGGGCCAGCTTCCCTTGCGAGCCGTCGTACACCTCGCGGTCGGCGGGCGTTTCCTCCGGCGTGAACTGCACCACGATCATCTCGACCCGGCCCGCGCCGTCGGTCACCGGGAACGCGGTGATCTTGCCGGAGACCGTGTTGCCGTAGACGGACAGGACGACGGAGTGACCGACGAGACGAGTCCGGTGTCCCTGCACGAGCCGGCCGAACTCACGCAGCACGTGCTGTCGCACACTCGGGTGCAGGAACTCCACGAATTCACGGCCGCGCAGCTCGTCCGCCCGCTGGGCGCACCGGGGCATCACGGGGCTGTTGACGGAACGCACCCGCAGATTCAGGTCGAGAATGGCGAGAGCGATTCCGGAGCGCTCGAAAAGCGAAAGGAACGCATCACGGTACTTCTCGCTTCCGATTTCCGCGTCGAACAGGGAGGAATCTATTTCATGCAACGTTTCGACGGAAAACGGACTTTTTCCGGGCAGGGTGGCGTGCGCCTCCGCCGCCCGCATGAGTCCGTCCACCGTACTGATCTTCGCGAGGGCCATGTAAGCCTTTCCCTCCCTCTCTCGAATCTTTCACTGGCCGCGAGCCAGTCTACGGAGCACGGGCGTTGACGTGCAATGGAATCCGGGACCGCCGCGAAAGACTGTGGTCGCCGTCCCACGGGTTCGGAGAGACCGTCGCGGCGAACTCCGGGAAGCAGCGGGAAACAGCCCCGGGCACCGCTCGGCAACCTCCGGTCATCCGCTAATTACCGGCATTTTCACCCACATTTTCCATTGCCGGACGGGACCGATCCGGCTTACCGGTGAGTAGCCCGATCGGTGCACCGATCGGGCACCGCCCCCGGTCACCGGTCCCGGCACCGGCCCTCGCCCCGGCACCCCTACCCGCACCGGCACCCCGGCTACCGGGTCACAGCCGCTCCGCGAGCACGCCCGAACCGAAGACCGCCCTTCCGGCCATGCGGCGCACCGCCGGAACCAGCCCGGCCCTGCCGTCCACGTCCAGCCGGTGGTACAGCCTGGTGAGGCTCTTCTCCACGGCCCGCCGGGTGACTCCGAGCGCCTCGGCGGCGTCCTGGTTGGTGTGACCCAGGGCCACCAGGGAGGCGACCCGCCGCTCGGTGTCGCTGAGCAGCCCGCCGACCACCGGTACGCCTCCGCACGGCGGCGCACCGTGCGGGGACGACGGCTGCGAGGCGAGCCAGCGCCGCAGCACCGCCTCGCCCGTCGCCTCGGCGATCCGGTCCGCCTCGGCGAGGATCTCGTCGGAGCCCGGCCGTCCGGCGGCCCGCAGCCGGTTGCCGTACGCCGTCAACGACCGTCCCAGCTCCAGGTGGTTGGAGCTCTCCCTGAGCACGGCGACGGACTCGGCGAGCAGGGACAGGGCGTAGCGGCCGCGCACCACGGTGCCCCACATGCGCAGGGTCCGGCCGAGTGCGGTCGGTGCGCCGAAGCGCCGTGCCCGTTCACAGGCGCGGGCGAGGAGTCGGAGCGCGGCCTCCGGGTCGCCGAGGCGGAGCAGCAGGGGCGCGCGCCACACGTCGACCGGGAACAAGGTCCGGTTGCACCAGCCCGCCGCCTCTGCGCGGCGGGCGGCGTCCTGCACATCGGCTGCGAGGGCGGGCAGTTCACGCTCCGCGGTCAGCGGGATCTGCAGCACCCGCAGGGCGAGCCCGCACACCGGTTGCCCGGCGCCCTGCCCCTGGGCCAGTCGGTCCCGCAGCCGCTCCGCCAGCCAGGTGTCACCCGTCTCGACCGCCACGGACGTCAGGCTGAGCACCGCCAGCCAGTCGTGGTCCCCCAGCGAGTCCCCCACCGGGTCCCGCGCCGGGTCGGGAGCTGTCGCGCAGGCCTCCCGCGCGTCCGCCCGGGCGTCGGCGGGCCGGCCGGCGTGCACGGCGGTGAGCGCGCGCCAGCTCAGCACGGCCGTGCGCAGCCGCCGGTCGTCGCGCTGCCGCGCCGTCTCGAGCGCCGTGTCCAGCCAGCAGCGCGCCGGTTCACTCGCCTCCGCGACGGCCGCGGAGGCGATCGTCAGTGCGGACGCGGTGTACTCCGAGGCGGCCGACGCCGGTTCGTGCTCCAGCAGCCACCGCGTGCGGGCGGCGACCTCGGTGGCAGGCAGCCGGCCGCCGAGGACGCCCGCGAAGACGAGGACCGCCATGAGTTCCCGCCGGGCCGCGGTGCCGGGACCGGGAACCGGTCCGGGGGCGAGGACCCGTTCGGGGTCGAGGGCTCGCAGCCGTTGGACGGCGGCGGCCTGGGCCGCCGGGTCCCCCAGCCGCGACAGCCGTACGCGGGCCTCCAGCCGCAGCCCGAGCTCCGAGGCCTCCGATGTCCCCGACGCCTTCGGGGCGGCCCATGCCGTCGGGTCGGCCGTCGGCACCATCGGTCCCGTGCGCCCCGCCCCGGCTTGTTCCAGCATCTCCGACGCCGCGTGCGGAGCGGAGAGGAACAGCGTGAGCGGCACACGGGCCACGACCGCGGCGCGTTCCGGGACCGCGTCCAGCAGGGGAAGCGCCTGGCCGACGTGGCGCAGCATCGCGGCGGTGTCGGCGTTCCGTTCCACGTCGGCGAGGGCGGCCAGCAGGTCGCCGCGCTGGGGGCTGTAGGACGGGAACTCGCGCAGGGCCCGGCGCAGACAGCGGATCGCGAGCGCGTCGTCGCCACCGCGCCACACCTCGCGGGCGGTCTCCCGCATCACCTGTGCGGCCTCGGTCCAGTCACCGGGGCCGACCTCCATGAAATGGGGGACGACCCGCTCGGCCGGTGCGCCCGAGGCGTGGAGCAGTTCGGCCGCCCGGCGGTGCAGCCGGTCGCGGTCGGTGAGCGAGATCCCCTCCTCGGCGGCCTCCCGTACGCAGTCCCACAGTACGGGCGGTGTCCAGCGGTCGGCCGCCCAGCCGAGTCTGATCAGCGTCCTGGCCGCCGCGTTCCCTTCGACCGGGTCCAGATCCGCCAGACGGGCGAGGACGTGCGTCTCGGTCTCTCCGCCGAGGAGCGCAGCGCAGGCGGCGAGCCGGCCGACGGACTCCGGGTGACCGGTCAGGGCCGCGGCCACGCGGGACCGCAGGCTCCAGGGCGCGGGCTGGGCACGGGCGATGTCGAGCAGGCCTGCGGAGGCACCGCGGCCCGCACGCTCCAGCCGCTCCAGCCGCTCCAGCAAGGAGATGATCAGCGCCGGGTTGCCGCCGGTGGCGTGGGTCCAGGCGTGGACCTGGTCGTCGGCGAGCACGATGCCGCGTTCCCCGAGCAGGGCACGTACTCCCTCCGTGCCGAGCGGCCCCATCCGGATCACCCGGTGGGCGGCCGACAGGATTTCCTGCACCCCCGGCGTCTCGGTGGCGAACTCGCCCTCGCACACGGCGACCGCCATGAGCAGCGGGCCCGGCCCCGGGTCGGCGAGCAACGCGGTCAGCCGGGTCAGGGCCGGCTCCCCCGCCCGCTGCAGGTCGTCGACGAGCAGTGCGACCGGGCGGCCGGTGGCTTCCGGGCGGGCCGGACCGGGGTGGCCGAGGGGCAGGCCCTGTTCCAGTCGGCTGCCTCGGGCTCGCCGTACGACGAAGCCGTGCTGTTCCGCGTGGACCGCTACCGCGTCGAGGAAGGCCGAACGTCCCATGCCCGGAGTTCCGGTGACCGCAATAAGCACGGTGTCACCGGTTTGCACACCGTTCATCGCACATCGGACCGTGTCGAGATCCTTTGTCCGCTCCAGGAGCCGCACGGAGCCTCCCTTCCTCAGCGGAGCCGGTCAGCACAGGCCTTTCCGGGCCGGTTGACCCCGGCGAGCCACCTGGACACGAAGGGCCCGGCGTCATCAACAAAAAGTCACAGCACTGTCATATCGTAATGATTATGAGTGCGAGAAGATCAGAGCCGGAGCATCCGGTTCCCTCGGTCCCTTCGGTTCCCTCGTTCTCTGCCTCCCGCTCCCACCCGCTCAGGACGGGAGCCGCCGCCGTGCCGGCCGCCACGCCACGCGGGCCGTCCGCCTGCCCGGTCCGGGGCGAACACCGCGGCGCACGCTGCGTGGTGATGCTGGGCTCCCCCGCCCGTGGCTCGGTGGACGCCATCGCCCGCCATGTCAGCGTCACGTACGGACGCGAGGCGAATGTACGGCGCGTGGGCTGCCGGCGTGAAGCGGCCGGCACGGAGCACGCCGTGCTGCGACGCCTGCTCGGCGCCTCGCCGCCGGGCCACGAAATCCGTTACGCGACCCACTCGTTGGTCTGCGGGCTGCTGGCACGCGGACCACTCGTCCTCGCCATCGGCGACGCGCAATGGTGTGACGAGGGCACGCTCCGCTTCATCGACCGGCTGATGCGCGCCATTCACCGGCAGCCGCTGACCGTCCTGCTGCACCTGCCCCTTGGACTGCCGGGGCCCGCCGCGGCGGCGTTCCACGAACTGGCGACGCGGGACTACTGCACGGTCGTCGACGCCGCGGGCCTCTGGCCCGCCGACACCGCCCGGCCGGCCGCCGAAGACCTGGCCGAACTCGCCCGGCGTGAACCCCGGTTGCTCGAGGTCGCCCGGGCGGCGGCGGCACTCGGCAGCACCGACCCGGACCTCGTCGGCGCCCTGGCCGGACTCCCGTCCAAGGCGACGGGCCGACTCCTGGAGGGGGCCGAGGCCCGCGGTCTGCTCCCCGGACCCATACCGGTCCACGGCATCCCCTCGCTGCTGGACACCCTGCCCGAGGCCGAGCGGGAGCGCATGCGCGCCCAGGCCGCCGAGATCCTCAACGACGCGGCCAAACCGGCCGAGCAGGTGGCCGACCTGTTGCTCGAGCAGAGCACGCTGGACCGCTCCTGGATGCGTGCCGTCCTCAAGGAGGCGGCGGCGGCCGCCCGGCACGACCGCCCGGCTGCCGCGGTGTCCTACCTGACGCGGCTCCACGCCGCCGACGCCGACGATGCCGCCGTCCGCATCGACCTCGCCACCGCGCTGATCGACATCGATCCCCTGGCCGCCCGGGAACACCTCGTTCACCTTGCCGGGACACCCCCCGGCACGGACGATCCACTGGTCCGGGCCCACGCCGCCGACCTGCTCCTGCTCACCTCCCTCATGGTGCACGCCTCCCCCGACACTCCCGCCGCGCTCGGCGCGCTGCTGCGCGAGCTGGGCCCCGGCCGTCAGGACGGCCCGCCGACCGGGCGGACACAACGGGCTCCGGCGCCCACCCCCGCCGTCCCCGCCACCTCTCCGGCTTCTGCGGTTTCTCCGGTCTCCGCGATCCCTGCCGCCCTCACCTCGCCCGCCTCCTCCACCGTCCCGGTCTTCACCGACCGCCCCACCGAGCGCATGGCCCTCGCCGTCCGCGCGCTGCGCACCGCGCTGACCGCCTCCGAGCCGGAGGCGCGGGAGACGGCGGTCGCCGACGCCCGTCAGGTCCTCTGGTCCGGGCGGCCGCACACCGCCTGGGCCAGGGTCGCCGCAGCGCAGGTCCTCGCGCTGGCCGACGACACCGCGACCGCGCTCGACCAGTTGCAGCGGACCGTCGCCGACAGTGCCGAGCGTGAGGAGATGTGGGCCGAGTGCCACGCCGCTTCGGCGCGGGCCCTGGTGCTGCTCGAATCGGGCCAGGCGGCCGAGGCCGCCGAGGCGGCGTCGGCCGCGTCCCGTCTCTCCGAGGGAGAGGGCGCATCGGGGCGGAGCCGGCTGGCGTCGATCGCCCTCGCCCGTGCCCTGGTCGCCCGGGGCGACCTCGACCGGGCGCAGGAGGTGCTGCTCCGGCTCGACGGCCGTCGGCTCGACGACTGCGTCTGGGAGTACCACCACCATCTGACGGCCCTGGCCCTGGTCGAGCGTGACCGCGGCCGGCCCGAGCAGGCCCTGCGTCTGCTCGAGCGGTGCGGGGCGAGTCTCGCCGCCGCCGGCGTGGACAACCCGGTGTTCACCCTCTGGTGGGTGCACAGCACCGAGTTGCTCATGCGGCTGGGCCGGCCGGGCGCCGCCGTCCAACGGGCCGAGCTCGGAGGGCAGTTGGCCGAGCGATGGCCGACGGCCCGCAGCACGGGGCTGAGTCTGCTGGCCCGGGGCGTGTCCGCCGACCCGGCCGGCTGCGTCGAACTGCTCACCGAGAGCGCCCGGGTCCTGGCCCAAAGCTCCGACCGGCAGTCCCAGGCCCTCGCCGAACTCCGCCTCGGCAAGGCCCTGCTGCTCCGGTCGGACCGAGGTGCGCACTCCCGTCTGCGCGCGGCACTGGCGATCGCCGTGCGGTGCGGCCTGACCTCCGTCGCCGAACAGGCACGCTGTGCGCTCCGCTCGGCGGAGGGCCGGCACACCCTGGCGGCGCTCAGCCACGCCGAACGTCCCGTGGCGGAAATGGCGGCGGCCGGGAAGTCGAACCGGGCGATCGCGGACGCCCTGTGCCTGACGGTACGCACGGTCGAGTACCACCTGACGAACGTGTACCGGAAGCTCGGCGTCCCCGGGCGGGTCGGCCTCGCGAAGTGGTTCCCGGCGCACGGACCGCGGCCTGCCCAGGCACGAGCGCTCGGCCAGGCACGGTGAACCACCTGCTCCGCCCGTCGGGTCCACCCGGCGCACCCGACGGGCTCCTGGAACGGACCGAGGAACTGGCCACGTTGGAGCGGGCCGTGCGTCAGGTCGCGAACGGCGGGACGGCGACCGTCGTCGTGCGCGGGCGGCCGGGCACCGGACGCAGCGCCTTGCTCGCCGAGGGCGCGGCCCTCGCCCGGCAGTCCGGCCTGCACGTCCTCACGGCACCCTGGCAGGCCGAACTCGCCCCGGTCAGCGGCCCGTCAGCCCTGTTCACCGACGACACCCAGGGCACATCGGAGGCGGAACGGGCCAAGTCGCCCACGAGCCGACCGAAACCGCGACCCGCGTTGTGGGTGGTCGTCGAGGGCTCCGAGGACTCCGACCCGGCGCCGCTCGGCGCGCAGGCCGGTCCCGGATACGAGCTGTCGCTGCGCCCGCTGACCGAGCACGCCGTACGGACGCTGCTCGTACGGACGTACGGCGAGGAGGCGGCCGACTCGCTCCTGCCGGCCGCGACCGCCGCGACCGGCGGCAACCCGGCGGTCCTGTGCGCCGCGCTCCGGCGATGGCCCGGCCCGCCCCCCGACGCCGCCGAATTCGCCGCGCTCGCCGACCAGACGGGCCGGCACCATCTGAGGACCGTACTGGCGCGGGCGTCCGCACGGGCGTCCGCGCTCGTCGCGGCGAGCGCGGTGGCGGCGGGGCACTTCTCGTTCCGCCAGGTCTGCGAGCTGGCCGGGATCTCCGTGCCGGACGGCGAGCAGGCGCGTACGGAGCCGGCCGTCACCGGCCTGCTCGACTCCGCCGTGCGGCCCCGGCTGTACGACCCGCTGGTGGCCGAGCGGGCACTCGGCCTCCTGGACGGCGACCGGCGCCGTGAACTCCACGAGCGTGCCGTGCGGTTGGCACACCGCGAGGGTCTCCCGCAGGACGTGCTCGGCCGGCTGGCCGCACGGACCTCGCTGGACGAGCCCTGGGTGCCCGGCGCGCTCCACGCGGCGGGCGTGGCCGCGCGCCGGTCCGGCGACGACGACGCGGCGGTGGTGTTCCTCGAACGGTCGTTGGACCGCGGAGCGGCCGACGGGCTGCGCACGGACGTACTGCTGGAACTGGCGAAGGCGCAGTCGTCGCGGCGGCCGGCGGCGGCCGAGCGCGGATTCCGGCGGATCCTGAGGGAGACCGACGTCCCGGACCGGTCCGGGGCACTGCTGTTCGCCGCCGACATGCTGGCGCTGCGCGCCGGGGACGACGCGGCGGAGGCGCTCAGCGCTACGGCGGCGCGGGCCACGTCGGAGGCGGAGCGGCGTACGCTGCGCGGCCTGCACGAGCTGGCCGCGGAAACCTGCCCGCCCGGACCGGCACCGGTACCGGCGCCGGACGCCTCGACCCCCGGCCCCCGGGACGACCGGGAGACGCCGGAGTTCGACGCGACCCGGGCCGCGGTCGGGGCCTGGCGGCACTGCCTGGCCGGGCGGAAGATCGGCGAGGCCCGCCGGCTGGCCGGGACCGTGCTGATCCGGGCGGCAAACGGGCTGTTCACTCCCCGGCTGTTCGCCGCGCGCGTGCTCGCCGTCACCGAGGACGTGGCGCTGGCCCGGTCCGGACTGCAGCGGATCACGGCCGAGGCACGACGGCGCAGGGTGAGCCCCGTGGCCGGGCAAGCACTGCTGGGGCTTGCCGAACTCGCCTTGCGAACCGGCGAGTTGGAGCAGGCCAGGGAGCGGCTGGCAGAGGCGTTCACCGAGGTGCCCAAACACCACTGGCATCCGCGGGCGCTGCCGAGACTGACCGCGGTGGAGATGGTCGTCGCCCTGGAGTCCGGACGGACGGACCTGGCGGAGTCGATCCTGGCACGGTCGGCCCGGGCGAAGGCCCCGTCGGACCGCGACGGGCACGGCCTGGACCGTGCCCACCTGCTGTTCGCCCGGGGCGTCCTGTGCCTGCGCACCGACCGGACCTCCGAGGCGAGGGCGCATCTGCGCGAGTGCGGCCGGATCCTGCGGCCCCTCGGCTGTGTGAACCCCGCCGTCCTTCCCTGGCGTTCGCATCTCGCCATGGCGGAGGCGGCCTGCGCGGCCCCGCAGGCGGCGGAGCGCCTGGTGGTCGAGAGCCTCACGGCGGCCCGGACCTGGGGAGCGCCGGGCGCGGTCGGCGCCGTTCACCTCTGGGCCGGGCCGGCCCTCCCCGACCGTACGGCGCTCGGGCATCTACGGACCGCGGTACGTCTGCTCGCCGGCATGCCGACCCGGAGACTGTACGCGCGGGCGATGGTCGCGCTGGCCTCCACCCTGCTCGACACCGGCCGGTCGACGGAGGCGCGGCACCTGCTCGACGAGGCGGTCAGACGGGGCCGGCCGTTCCCGCTCGCCGAGGAGGTCGCCGCCCGCCTCGCCGCTCAGCCCTCCGCCAACCGGGCACGGCTGAGTCCGGCTCAGCTGCGGGTCGCCCTGCTGGCGGCGGAGGGCCGGTCGAACACGGCGATCTCCGAGGAGCTGTCGGTCGGCGTCCGCACCGTCGAACTCCACCTGACGCACACCTACCGCGCCCTGGGCGTCAACGGCCGCTCCGACCTCGCGGTGGTACTGGGGCACCCATGAGGCCCTACGCGCCCAGCGCCTCCCCCAAGCCCGTACCCACGAGTCCCTCGCGCAGGGCGACCGCGGCGGCCTGGGTGCGGTTGGGGCAGTCGAGCTTGGCCAGCACGAGCGCGACGGTGCGCTTGGCGACATGCTCGGACACCTCGAGGGCCTGCCCGATCTGCCGGTTGCTGAACCCCTCGACCAGCAGTTCCAGCACCCGGCTCTCCCGCTCGGTGAGCTGCCTCCTCGGAAACCGGGTCCGCGGCCCGGCGGTGCTCCGGGCGGGCCGGACGGACCGGGGCACCGCCACCGTCTGCCCGGCCGGCACCGGCGCCGGCCAGACCCCCGCGGCCGGGTTCCGCAGTGCCTCGTCGAGCCCCTCGCTGGTCAGGGCGTCCTGGTCGAGGATTCCGTCACAGGGCACGACCTCGCCGGACGCGGCGCGCCGCACCTCGGCACCGGGCAGCACCAGCAGGACCCGGACCCCGTTGCGGCGGACGACCTCCGCCAGTTCGGCGGCCCACGCGTCCTCGCCCTCCCCGGCGCCGTTCACACACCAGAGCACCAGCACGTCGCAGGAGAGGATGAGCAGTTGGACGGCGTCCTCGGGCGACGCCGTCGTGAACTCCTCGGGCCGGAAGACGGTGGTCTGCTTCACGTGAGCCGCCTCCTCCAGCATGGCTGCGAGCCCACTGCGCGCGACAGCGCCCCGCGCCACGACCGCGACCCTGACCGATCCCTGGTTCATCCAGCGCCCCTGTCCATCCGCCGACCGGCTCCCCCACCGAGCCTCCGTCGCACAATCCCAGCGATTATGTCCCGACGGGGTGCGGTTTTGCGCCACTTCGAGGGTTGCAGTAGATCGACGATCCAGTCACCACTCCGCGACATACGGTCATTCCGCCCCCCTCCCCCGACCCCCACCCACAAGATCTCGGCCAATCGCTGCACCCGGTGAGGACCAGCAGGGTGACCGACGAGGTAGCCGGCGGTGAGGGCCGGCGACGACGGCGGCGCCGACCCCGGTGGACGCGTTCGGCGGCCGGACGGGGTCCGTTGACAGAACACGGGCGTGATCACACAATCATCGCCATGACCACGTACTGGTTCGTCAGGATGTCGGTGGCGCCGCGCGTCCCGGATCGAACCGGCTGCGAGCGCTCCGGCCGATAGCCGACCGCACCCTCTGATCCCGGCCCGGCCCCTCACCACCCGGGCCCGCTCCTCGTCCTCCCGGCCGACGGTCCCGCACAGCCCATTTCCCGGACCGCCCCGACGATCCATCCCGCACACCCGCGTACGGCGGGTGTGCCCCTCGGCGTCCGCGACGCCGGGACGGCCCGTGCTCCGTGCCCCGAAACGGCCGGCCCGTCCCCTCTCCATGACCCGACCCGTTCGAACCCCGTGTGCAGAGGAAGGACGCCCCATGACCGTCACGAACACCGCACCGCCCGCCACCCTGCGTGAGGCACGCATCCCCGGAGGCGGCCTCTACGAGGGACGGCGCGTCCTGCGCCGGGTGCCCGAGGGGTGGGAGGAGCGGCCCTACGAGCTGTTCGAGGTCGAGCCGCAGGCGCGCACGATCGGCGCCGAGATCAGAGGGGTCGACCTCTCCCGCCCGCTCGGCCCCGAACTGCGCGCCGAACTCCACCGGGCCCTGCTGGAGTGGAAGGTGCTGTTCTTCCGGGGCCAGCACCTCGCCCCCGACCGACAGCGCGCCTTCGCGCGCCACTGGGGCGAGTTGGAGACCAACCCGCTGCTCGCCGCCGGTTCCAGCGAGGACGTCGTCCGCTTCGACAAGGGCGACGGGTCCACTCCGACGTTCGAGAACGTCTGGCACGCCGACGTCACCTTCCGCGAGCGGCCGGCGCTCGGTGCCGTCCTCCAGTTGCGCGAGGTGCCGCCGACCGGCGGCGACACCCTGTGGGCCGACATGGCCGCCGCCTACGACAACCTCCCGCAGGACGTGAAGGACCGCATCGACGGCGCCCGCGCCGTGCACGACTTCATCCCCGGTTTCGCGCGGTTCTACGGGCCCGAACGGCTCGCGCCGCACCAGGAGCACTTCCCGCCCGTGGAGCACCCCGTCGTGCGCACACATCCCGACACCGGGCGGCGCATGCTCTTCGTGAACGTCTCCTTCACCACCCGGATCACCGGCATGCCCCGCGAGGAGAGCGACCGGCTGCTGCGCTACCTCTTCCAGCAGGCGCACATCCCCGAGTACCAGGTCCGCTTCCGCTGGCAGCCCGGTGACGTGGCGTTCTGGGACAACCGGGCCACCCAGCACTACGCGGTCAACGACTACGGCCCCCACCGCCGGGTAGCCGAACGCGTCGCCATCGCGGGCGACCGCCCCTTCTGACCTCCGACGCAGGCCGTGCGGGGTCCCGCCCCGCACGGCCGCCGGGAGAAGGCCCCGGAAGGGGCTGTACCGCCCGGATCACCCGGAGGTGTACCGGGCGCCGCTTTCCCTCACCCACCGCCGGCAGGGAGGGCGCTCCGGCCGGAACCGCGCACGCGGTCAGCGCGAGCACGACGACCGGAGCGTGCCGTACGCCGCGCGGATCGCGAGGGTCGGGCACCTCGGCCATCCGCTCCAGCAGGCTCGGGATCTCCTCGGGCACGGCCCCGGGATGCTCGCGGAGTCGGTCGAAGGCAGGCGGGATCGGCGATGATGCGTCGGCAGGCACGGTTCATTCGCCCGCGGTGTCCTCGGCCTCCCAGCGAAGCAGATCGCCCGGCTGGCACTCGAGCACCTCGCAGAGCGCGGCGAGCGTCGCGAAGCGCACCGCCTTGGCGCGGCCGTTCTTGAGTACCGCCAGGTTGGCGGGCGTGATGCCTACGCGGTCCGCGAGCTCGCCCACGGACATCTTCCGCCTGGCCAGCATCACGTCGATGTCGACGGCGATCGGCATCAGATCACCTCGTCCAACTCGGCCTGCATCTGTGCCGCTTCGACGTCACGCGCGACGGCCTGGGCGAGCAGCATCCGCAGCACGAGCACGATGAGTGCGACCCCCAGGATGGCCACGCCAATCCCGCCCATGATGACGGTGACGCCCGGATCGTCCCGCTGGCCCGGCGCGTTGAGGGCCGTGACCGCGAACCATACGAGGGCAGCCGCCACGATCGCGCCGATCACGCCGTCCACGTACCGGAAGGCGGTGTGGGAGAACACGGTTCCGCGTCGCACCATCGTCACCAGCCGCCCTACGCAGACCAGGGCGACCTGGACCGACACCATGCCCAGGATCGTGATCACGCGCAGCGGGGTCAGCGGGAGCGATCCGTCCTCCGGGTCGCTCCCGCTGACCAACGCCCACACCATCCCTGCCTGTACGAACACGGTGCCGACGAGCACCACCACGAGCACGGCGCGGAGCGCGCCCACTGTCAGTTTTCCCACGACCCAACCTTCCATCGATTTACGATGGGAATCTATCGAATCTCGATAGACGAAGCAAGAACTGGGGGACGGAGAGCGGGCGGCGACTTCGCGCCGTGGCGGGACGCCGCCGCCCCTCCAGTGACATGGCGTTCGCGTGAACCATCTTGATCTTGTCGAAACCGGCGTCACCTGAGCACACATCGGATGCCACCCGACTACGCCGAAGCCCTACCCCTCCTGCTTCTTGCTGCGCAGGAAGTGACGTCAGCCCGAAGCCACCTCATACGATCGGCTCGGGCGCAGCGCTGACCTGCGACCGGATGGCTGTCGTTGGTCGTTGTTGGTTGCTGTGGGCCGCCGAAGAACGGTTGCGTACGGTGCCGACGCCGAAGAACAGGTCGGCGGCGATCTCACGGGCGGTGGCGCCCGCGGCGGCCAGCCGGAGCGCCTCCGCCTCCTCCCCCGTCAGCGGGCAGGGCTCGGGCCGTGATGCCCGCATACGCGGGTCCAGCACGCCCCTGCCCGCAACGCCCGCTCCAAGTGGCCCGGCCGGTCGAGGGCGGTCAGCATCAGCGGCCGGCAGTCCGGCACGCGGGCGGTGAGCGCGGCGGCGAGGGCGATGCCGTCGGTGCCGCCGGGTAGGTCGATGTCGAGCAGGACCACGTCGGGGCGGAGCCGGGCCGCCTCGGCAAGGGCGCTCTCGGCGTCGGCGGCCTCGCCGATGGCCTTGATGCCGGTGGCGGTGTTCAGGAGCGCCACCAGTCCGGCCCGCACGACGGCGTGGTCGTCGACCACCAGCACGCTGATCATGTGGTCGATTACTACCGGGCTCAGGAGATGACGCGGTCCCCCTTCTCACGTGTGCCGAAGACGGGCAGGACGAAGGGCGACAGCAGGCAGTACGCGGCGGACGCGCCGAGCAGCGCCCAGGTCGCGGGCGCACCGAACACGACGAGCGGCACCCACTTGCCGTCCGGATCGAACTTGTTGACCGGGTCGGCGTAGCCGTACTCGTAGGCGTTGACGCTGCCGCCGTAGACCGGGTCGCTCAATACGACGGAGGGGGTACGGATGTCGGTGCCCTCACGAAGTCTCGTGGAGGCACCGGCGCTCGGCCCCGTTGCCGTCACACACTGATCCAGGTCCTTCTACGTGCCTTCACCTGCATCGGGAATCGACAGATCGGGGAACTGCTGTCCGGATCCGGGATCCACCCCCACCGGAGCCGGAAGGTCAGAGATCGTCGGGAAGGATGCGGAAGCAGCTGTACCTCCCGCCCGCCGGCCGTAGGGCCCGGAAATCCCGGAGGTCTCGGGTGAGGATGGCGTCCGTGTCGTACTCGGCGGCGAGAGCGACATTGACGGCGTCCACCAGATCCAGGTCGAGCGAGGCGTACCGCGCACGCACGGCCAGCGCGGCGTCCAGGATCTGCGGCGTGGTCGGCGCCAGGACCAACCGCATCTGCCGCACGCGCTCCGTCAGGGTGCGGAGGATTCCGTCGGCGGCCGCACGCCCTGCGCGACTGCCGGCCACCTGGTGCACCTCGGTGAGTGCCAGCGGGGTGGCCACGAGGAAGCCGCACTGGTCCACGGCTTTTCTCGCCGTGTGGTGATCGGGGTCGGACCGGTTGAAGAGGGTGAGGATGCCGGAGGTGTCGGCAATGGCGATCACGCCGCGTTGCTCCGGTTCCGGCGCTCGCGCTCCACGTACCCGTCGGACACCGCCGACCGGATCTCTTCCTCGCCCACGGGAGCGCCGAGGTCGAAGGTCTCCTCGTCGGAGACGAACGGCTCGTCCCAGACGCGGTGCGCGAGGGCGATCCGGTGAATGCCCTCGCGAATGATCTCCGCCTCCGACACCCCGAGCCGTAGGGCGGCCTCCTTGATGAGGAGCAGGTCGCTGTCCTCGGCATAGACGTTGGTGCGCTTCAGAGCCATGTACATCATGGTACAGATCCTGTACCAAGGCGCGACCGGACGGACTCGCCGACCACCCGAATCACCCGGAGGTGTACCGCGCGCCGCTTTCCCCCACCCATTCTCGCCGCCGCACCTACCGTCGTATGCCTCGCGATACGACGCGACGCATACGACGGAGGGGTGCGGATGTCGGTGGACGGTGAGGCGGTACAGGTCAGGGACGAGACGGATGAACCGGGTTGGGAAGTCGACCCGGACGACGAGTGGGGAGTGGCTGTCATCACTACGGTGGGGCGGCAGTTGAAGCTGCGGCGGGAGTCCGTGGGCATGCGGGTCGCCGACTTCGCGGCGGCGATGGGATACGGGGAGGACCTCGCCTACAAGGTTGAGGCCGGCAACCGCATCCCCCGCCCCGAGTATTTGGAGAAGGCCGACGAGGTCCTGGGCGCGGGCGGACTGCTCGCCGCGATGTCGGAGGACGTGGCGAAGGTCAGGTACCCGAAAAAAGTGCGGGAACTGGCGAAGCTGGAAGCCGGCGCGGTCGAGATCGGGCTCTACAGCAACCACAACATCCACGGCCTGTTGCAGACCGAGGAGCACATGCGGGCACTCTTCGACGTCTGGCTTCCGGCTCACACCGAGGAGCAGACTGAACGCATGGTGGCCGCCCGGCTGGCCCGGCGCACTGTCTTCGACAGGTCACCGGCACCCGCCCTCAGCTTCGTCCAGGAAGAAGTGACGCTCCGCCGTCCGGTCGGAGGCACAATGGTGTGGCGTCGACAGCTCGAACACCTTTTGGAACTCGGCAAGTTGCGACACGTGTCGATTCAGGTGATGCCGACGGACTGCGAGGAACACTTCGGGACGGGCGGACTGATCGAGGTGCTGAAGTTCTCCGACGGAACGGCGGTCGGACGCTCCGACGGGGCGTTCGCCGGACGCCCGGTGACCGACCCGAAACAGCTGAGAATCCTCGAACTCCGCTATGGAATGATCCGCGCCCAGGCCCTCACGCCCCGAGAGTCACGGGCCTTCATCGAACAGATGCTTGGAGAGTCATGACCGGCACCCCTCCCGCCCGGACCACCACCGCTCCCGCCTGGTTCAAGAGCAGCTACAGCAGCAGCGGCGACGGCAACGACTGCGTCGAGGTCGCCATATCCCCCGGCGCCGGCGCCGTCTTCGTCCGGGACTCCAAGAACACCCAGGGACCCCGGCTCACCCTCGCCCCGGCCGCCTGGGCGGACTTCCTGGGGATGGCAGGGTTCGCAAGCCGGGGGTGACCGCCAGAGCGGGCACCCCCTCCGCGCCGCAGCGGAGCGTTACAGCACCGGCAGGTTCTTCCGCAGTTCGAAGGCCGTGACCTCGGAGCGGTACTCCTCCCACTCCTGCTTCTTGTTGCGCAGGAAGTGACGCCGCGCGGGAGCGACCTCAACTGACAGACGTCCATGCAGCAACGGCCCGGGGCCAAGCGGTCGTTGCTGGTCGTCGTTGGCCGCTGTGGGCCCCCCTTTGACGGCCCACAGACGGCCCAGTGATCTCTTCGTCCCGAACTACGGGCGGGACGGTTGCTGAGGTCTGCTGGGCCGGCCAGGGAGGCAGCCAAGGCTATCGAGGGCTGATGCCAGTCGGTGGGGTTGCTGTACTCCGCTGCTGTACAGCAACCTTCGACGCATGGACGTGAACGAGTTCTTATCCCAACCCTTGGTCGCACGCGTAGCGACCAACGGCCCTGAGGTCCGGCCAGTGTGGTTCCTCTTCGCGTGGGCTCGCTGACCAGGTTAGGGCCGATACGTTCCACTCCGTGCGCACGCGCCCCGCACCGATCTACCCAGCATGGGCCTAGCCGTACAGCTGCGTTCCTGTAGCAGTCAGCTGGGGAACGTTCCAGCATCGGGCGGAGTCGGCATGATGTGGTCCGAAAGAGGTGCAGGCGGGATCGTCCAAAAGCCTGATGCTTCCTCAACTTCTGCGGCACTATGGGCCCATGAGGTTTGATCTTTACCGGCTCGGTGCACGTGAGTTCGAGAACTTGGCTCAGGCGATCGCTGTTGCCGAGCTGGGTCCTGATGTTGCGGTCTACGGGATGGGGTCAGACGGAGGCAGGGAAGCGACACAGCATGAGCATGAGGATGCGGACTACACAGTAGTGCAGGCTAAGTACAAGGAGTCGCCCTCCGCTGCACAGACCGAAGCCACTTGGCTGATCAAGGAACTACGAAAAGAGTTCTCAGACTGGAAGGAATCAGACAAGCGGGAAAGGAAGCCAGCAAAATTTATAGTTGCGACGAACGTGACGCTGTCAGCTACTCCTAAAAGTGGGGGAATGGACAGGGTGGCTAAGGTCATGAAGGAGGAGTGCGAAAAACTAGGGATTAGTGAGTGGGCTGTTTGGCATTCGGAAAATATCAACAGATTCCTGGAAAAGCATCCGGGAATCCGCACCTCATACGCGGCATGGATCTTGCCAGGAGATATTCTGGCAGCCATATACGATGACGTTTCGAGACGTAACTCGGAAACCGTCCGCGCCATCCGATCCTATGTGCCGAAAGAGCTCCTCAACGATCGTTACGCTAACCTTGATCAGGCCGGGTCCGCAGACGACAGAACTGTCCCGTTGGCGGATGTATTCTTTGATGTTCCGATTGCTCCAAGCCATCAGGAGAGAAACACCGCAGCAAGACAACTGCGCTGTTTGAAGACTTTGATTTCTGCTTGCGACACGCGTCACTCTACTGTCGATATAGCAGAAATCATGGAAGATACATATCGAGCACCCAATCGCTTCGTTCTCGTAGGAGGACCCGGGCAAGGTAAAAGTACGGTTAGTCAGTTCCTGTGCCAGCTATATAGAGCTCAGCTGGTTAAGGATACGACTTACATGCGTAATTCCGAAGTGCGCGCTGCGGTCTCACAGATCAATACTCAGGCCGCTAAGGAATCATTGCTTCCTAAAGCGCGCCGATGGCCAGTTAATATCCCGCTGACGCGCCTTGCCGACGAACTGGCTCAAGGGAAATGCAAGAGCTTGCTTGACTACGTTGCGCAGCGTGTTTCAGAGGCGTCTAGCGCACCAGTATCTCCCAATGATATGAGGGACTGGCTCCAGACTTTTCCATGGTTGCTCATCCTAGACGGACTAGATGAAGTACCTGGTTCAAGCAATAGGGACCAGGTACTATCGCAGATTAGCGCATTTCAGTTGGAGGCCGACGAGCTAAACGCCGACCTTGTTGTTGTTGCAACAACAAGACCGCAGGGATACACGGATGAATTTTCTCCAAAAAACTATTTCCATTACTACCTCACCGCACTAGATACTAATAGCGCGCTAGCATACGGACGGAAACTGGCCGATGCGCGACATGGAAATAGCTCGGATCGGGTTCAGCGCCTTATGGAACGCCTTGAGCGTGCCGCTGCCGAGTCCTCCACGGCACATTTGATGGCCACGCCACTTCAGGTAACGATTATGGCGGTACTGCTCGACCGAGTCGGTAAAGCGCCAAAGGATAGGTTTACGCTATTCGCCGACTATTACCGTGTGATCTTTGAGCGGGAACTTGAGAAGGAGGGTGCGGCAAGTAACCTGCTCAGGGATCACAAGACCGACATTGATTCTATTCATGCTGATGTAGGTCTCCTGCTTCAGACACGAAGTGAACGCTCAGGTGAAACAGAGTCTAGAATCACTGTTGATGAATTTGACACCATCATCAGGGATCGCCTAGCCAGCGAGGGGCATGAGGGTTCAGAACTTGATGAACTGACCTCCGCTATCAGTCGTGCAGCTACGCACAGACTGGTGTTCCTGGTGCCGTCTAGGGACGCAGAGGTTAGTTTCGAAATTCGTTCATTGCAGGAATTTTGGGCTGCCGATGCTCTAATGAACTGCAGTGAGGAGGAGATCGGGCGTCGCCTGCGAGTCATGGCAGTGAGCTCCCATTGGCGCAATGTGTTGCTTTTCGCGCTGGGAAACATTTTCGCAACCCGACGCAATAATCTGCGAGATTCCATCGTTGCTCTCGTTTCGGAGCTAAATTCCCATTCTGAGGAATTTGGGAACATTCCCAGGAGAATCTTGACGGGTTCTCGTTTGGCTGTGGAAATCCTGAATGACGGGATGGTGCGAGCGCCACGCTATGAAGCGGTCCTCATCGAGCAGAGCTTGAAGCTTCTAACGCTTCCTTACAGCGAACATGTCTCTCTGCTCGCAGCATGCGTGAGTGACCGGGGAATGGAAATTGTTCGCGATCACTTCTGCACGATGGGGAATATAGAATCGGATCCGAGTGATTCGGTTCTAGCATTCCTGGCAGCCCGTGCTGCGCATTACGACACCTGGGCGTACGAGCGGCTCTTGTCATTGCATAGCTCAGCGCATGAAGCCAGCAAGCTTGAAATGTTTGAAACGGCCTTGGGGTATGAGATTCCTTGTCTTGTGCACGTGGCCGTGCAGTCGATTATGGAGCCCCGGCTAACCATTCCTCTGTTGCAGCATAGCGAGATTTTGTCGGCCTCTAACTTCTCGTCACTAATGGACCCAGAGGGCTGCTCCTCTGCGCCGCCGTGGCTTGCCTCACTCGTTAGACTCGTCAGTGGCCGGCCAGGTGCGGCAGGAATGGGACCCACCTTCCGCATAGGCCAATTTCGGGGCACGGTTGTCAGTATTCACAAGTGTCCTCCTGAATTGTCGGAGGCGTTGGACCTCGGTTTCCCGGCCGACCATTGGCTCGCCTCTGTGGCTGACTTTTGCGCTGAACCGGGCAAAAGTAAATTGGCGAACGTTATCAATCGCCTTGGCCCTTACTCAAGCGGCTACGAAAAAGTGGCTTCTTACCTTCCATGGATTATCTATTATGCTGTTCGGCTCTACGAACAGTGCGGTGACGCTGCTATCGAGATGATTAAAAGCGGCCACCTGGGAGATGTGTCGGACTGGGACAGTATGGAGAGCCACTGGGGCCGGGTAAGCGCCACTCCGGGTAATTTCATTGATGATATCTGCGAATGGTTCTCCGGAGAGCGGGTGTTCCTGCCGATTGCGCCATGCCGCCTGGCCTATCGAAAATATTCGGGTACAGCGGAGAGTGTTGCTGAGACCTTGAGTATCGTTAATGCAGCTGGCGATGTCGAGACGAAATCACGACTATCGGATCAATTCTTTAGGATGACGGAACCTCTGTCATCCGATGTTCCGGTTGAACTAGTGGAGCAGTTGCATACTGCCATGGTAAGAGATCATGAGCGCTTCCTAAGCTTTGCTTGGTTGAATGAGTCGTGTGCAGGTGAGGAATGGCTGAGTCTGCTTGATCGGATGGGTAGGGAGGCGATTACAGGACTCATTTGGGTTCCTTATCAGACACCCGTCAGTATCGTCGAGCACTGGCTTAAGGATCTAACTCGTATTGGGTTGGGGCGCCTTACAGCATCTCGTGCGGGATCGGCAGAATTGAATTCAAAATTTGCACGTCGGATCCAACTTGAGTGGGAGAGTCTACGAACAGATCCCAGGGGTGACGAGGAAGTAAAGCGGGCGGTATGTGTCGTTATCAGCTTGTTTATTCCTCCGCGAGACCAAGAGGATGCTATTGCGCGACTTGCTTGCTTGAAGAGTGCCCTGAGTGCGGAGGAGGTGGCGCCAACGTATATGGCTAGGTCACTGGCGCTGGACTTTGAAGCGCCGAGCAGGGAAATGCTCCTTAAGCTAGCCGATATGCCGACGTTGTCGTCATACGAACGCCAGGCTTGGTACGCCAGAATGGTTCGGTTGCAAGCGAGTGCGCCGACCGGAATTGAGTACGCAGCGATGCGGCCTTGCTGATTCTCCACTCCAGGTCGTGGGGTCAGCCTGGTCAGGGGACCGTACGCTGGTTGGCAACTTGGGCAGGATTTGAACCTGCTCGCGATGTGCACGAGTGGCCCCTGGTCCTGCTCGACGCAGGCCCTGGACCGGGGAGGGCTAAAGCCGTGGAGCCGACCAGCCCGGCTTACGACGTACCTCTTCTCTGGCATCAGGTGGCTGATTGCTGTGCGCGCGGTCCGGCCCCCGGCCGGGCCGGAGCGGGGCGGAGACAGGAGCGCAGGTCCGGCCGGGGCCGAACCGCGCGCGGTGAGCAGAGCGAGCCGCCTTGATTAGGCAGGGAAAGTTCCACCAAGCAGGCAAAGCAGCTAAGTCTGACCAGCATCCTCGTCCTCGCCGGGCATGGGAAGCTGGGATAGGACGTTTGAGCAACTGAGAGGGAGAGTGCGTGGCGCAGCAGGCCAGCCCTCGGGGGACCTTCCTGAAGATCGCTGATGCGGTGAAGGCCCGGATCGAAGCAGACCCGCACATGACGGAACTTCCGTCTGCTGCTGATCTCATGCGCGACTACAAAATCTCGCGGGGGGTCGCCCTACGCGCCTTCGGCGTACTCCAGCGCAACGGTGTTGCCGAACCGGTGCCCGGTGGGCGGTGGCGGGTCGTCCGGGTCGACGAGAGGACCGACCGGCGCTCGCTGGACGAACGGATCGCGGCCATCATCACGGATGAAGGTCTCGAAGTAGGGGCAGCGTTCCCAAGCGCTTCCGTTCTGGCTGCTCGATTCGGGGTGTCGCGTCCCACCGTGACCAAGGCACTCGACAGGTTGGAGGCCGCCGGCGTGCTGGCAAGTGGAGGACAGGGCAAGGTGCGGACCGTCCGCGCCGTGCCGAATCGAGAGGAGCGTTCGTAGCTTGTCGGAGCTGACGGAGTGGGCCTATCCCCTCGCAGAGTCCCTGCTCGCCGAGCCGCTGCCGCGGCGGTGGCAACACTGCCTGGGGGTGGCCGAGCGGGCACGCACCATCGCGCTCATCCTCGGAGAGGATGCCGACCTGTTGGAGGCCGTGGCCGTCCTTCACGACATCGGCTACGCGCCGGATCTCGCGAAGACGGGTTTCCATCCTCTCGACGGTGCGCGCTACCTCCGAGACGTGGCCAACGCAGACGTGCGCGTTGTGCAGCTGGTAGCGCACCACTCCTGCGCGTGGATGGAGGCAGAAGCGCGCGGTCTGCGAGAGGAGTTGGAGAGCGAATTTCCCCGCCAGAGCGCGCACCTCAATGACGCTCTCTGCTACTGCGACATGAACACCACGCCCGACGGCACCCCTACCAACCCCGTGGACCGGATCAACGAGATTGCCGGCCGCTACGGGCCCGACAGCCTGATCGGGACGTTCATTCGTCGCGCCGAACCCGAGATTCTGGCGAGCACAGCGCGCGTACTGGAACAGGTCGCCGCCGCAAAGCGTCAGCCGATGTAGGGAGCCGTACGCGCCCGGTCCATCGCGTGCTCGATACGCAGCCGCATGGTGGGGTGGACGTCCAACTCTCGCAGGTCCGCTGGGTCGACCCAGCGGACCTGCGTCGTCTCGTTGCTCGTACGCAGCTCGCCGCCGACCGGACGTGCCCGGAAACAGATGCTGAACTGCTGGCGGATCTCGCCGTCGTCGTACTGCATGAGGTGGCCCGGGTCGGTGTAGATCCCGGATAGGTCGACGACCTCGGCCTTGATGCCAGTCTCTTCCCAGACCTCTCGGACCACGGTGTCGCTGATGGACTCCCCCACGTCGTGGCCGCCGCCGGGCAGTGCCCAGCGTCCGTTGTCGGAGCGCTGAATCATGAGCACCTGGCCCGCACCGTTCTGGACGAAGGCGACGACGGAGGGAACCACCGAGTTGGCCGCCGGGGCGTTTGGGTCGTGTAGGTAATCGATGCGTCCCATGCTCAAGCTCCCGTGAAGTCGGCGTCTGTGACCGGGCGGGCGTTCTCCCAGGTGTGCTCGATGCTATGCGCGTACGTGTCGAACAGTCCGCCGGGGAGTCGACGAAGGTGCAGCACGGGGGCCATGTAGGCGCCGATGCCGTAGACGTGTGGGTTCACCAGCATCTCGTCATCGGACCGGTAGATGGAGTTGTAGAGCGTCGAATCGTGCAGCCGAAGAGCTATCTCGGGGTGGCTCTTGATGAGCGGGCGGTAAAGCAGCAGTGCGTTACGGATCTTTCCGTCCATGATTCGGTGGCCTTCGTCCTCGCCACGCTGTCTCACGGCAGCACAGTCCGGGTCCCCGAGCAGGAGTCGGACCCTCACTCCGGCCTCCACTTTCGCCTTGAGTAGGGCATGGAAGAGCGGGTCCTCGGAGAGGAAGAGGCCGGAGTAGACCAGCACGTCCAGGCTCTTTTGGCTGCGCCCGAAGATCTCTCGCCAGAGTCCTGGCGGCACCATGTGGCGGTGCGGGTAGACGGTGCTGATCTCTGCCTTTGTCAGGTCTGCCGTGCTGTCGACGTTCCGGTCGTCTTCCCACAGCGTCGTAACGTCGACCTTCAGCGCTGCTGCTGCCGCGTACTGGTGCCGTCGGTACGGCACTTTGCTCTGAGTGATCCACCGCTCGACGGTCTTCGCGTTCACCTGGATCTCGTCGGCGAGGCTCTGGACGGTCATGCCACGGGCTAACAGAGCCGACCGCAACCGCTCGTTGGGCATCTGTACCCCTTCGTGGGACGTCTAGGGACCTCTTGACGGTAGCAGTCGACCCACAGCTGTCCATGCGTGTGGTGGCCAACTCCCCTGACCTGCAGCGATTCTGAATGTGCGCCAAGAAGTCCAGGCGCGAAACCAAGAGGTTCTGTCGACGTGCTTGACGGACCCCTATGCAGTACCTGTAAAACAGGTACTGCATAGCCGAACCAAACAGCTCGGCTGAGGCGGCTTCATGCCGCACGTGCAGAAGGCGGGGACGCTGCAATCCCGCTGAAGGCCAGGTGGAACAGGGCTTCGGCCCGTACTGGCGAGGTGGCCCGGTGACCGCGAGCAACGGCCGGAGGGTGGGGACGACAGGTCCCCCTTGCAGTGCGTATCCCCTGATCAGACGGCCTAAGGAGCGGCAATGAGTCGACGAAAGCGATGGGCGCGGCCGTGAGCGACCGACACGGCCGCGCCGTTCCATCCCCGGTCCGTGAGCGCGAACGAGCGCCACGGCCAGCCGGTCACGTTCCACCGAATCGCGGCGGCCAGCGCCGCGCCGGTTGCCTCCTTCGGCCGTCCGGGACCGCTCTCGGAGCGGGGTCCGTACGGCCGAAGCGGTGGGGAGCCGGAGAACCCGACTTCAACGGCGTGAGCCCCCGGTGCTCGAACACCGGGGGCTCTGTTCGGGCCGTTCACCTGTGGAAGGACACACGACCCAATGAGTCACATCGTCACTGTTCAGGACGCTGTTACCGCGTTCGCCGACTTCATGGAGCCGACGAACGCCGAGCTGGACGCGATCGAGCGGGAGATGCCCGTCATCCTGGCGGGCGTCGACCTGCTCGACGCGCACATCACCACGCTGGACCGCACGCCGACCGAGCTGGACGCCCGGCGCATCCGCCGGGCCCGCCGCCGGGCGCTGGCCGCCCGCGTCGCGCTGCTCAACCGCGCCACGGCCGCGAGCCTGCCTGGGGGTGCCGCGTGATGGACCGCTTCCCCCTCACCCCGCTCGACCGGTGCAACGTGGCGGCGGCCCGCCAGGCACTGGCCGCCGCGCAGACCGTGGACCTGCTGAGCGAGACGGCCATGGCCCGCACGATCGGCCGACTCGAGGTCGCCCTGGAGCGACTGATCGAGATGGTCGACCCGGCGGCCGACGAGGACGCCGTCCGGTGCCCGGCCGCGCACCCGGAAGACCCGACGCCGTGCAGCGGCCCGGTCGTCGTGACCGTCCTCGACGCGGCGAACGCCGGTGCCGACGGCTGCGAGCACCACGCCGCCCGCTTGCTGGCCTCGCTCACCGGCGGACGGCCGGTCGCCAAGCCGGACGCCCCCGCCGGTATCGCCCTGCGCATCTTCCGCGCCGCGCACCACACCCGCCCCTACCCGTGGCGACAGGAGGGCACGGCATGAGCGCCAAGACCGTACTGCCGGCCGTCGCGATGACGGCCGTGTCCATGGTGCTCACCCTCGCGGTGGTCGTGATGTGGCTGGGCACGGCCATGCCGTGGCCGGTCGCCCTGGTCGTCGGTCTCGGCATCGACGGGGGATGGCTGGCCACCCTCGCCTACGAACGCCGACTCGCCGCGCAGGGCGACCACAACCGCACGGTGACCGCCGTCGGCTGGTCCTTCGGCCTGCTCGCCACCGCCGTCCTGGTCGCCCACGCGCTGACCGCGGAGCACTCCGCCGGCGCGTGGCTGGCCGTGGCCTGGCTGCCGATCGCGGCCAAGGCCCTGTGGCTCGTGCATGGCATGTGGGAGCGCACCGCGCTCACCCCGGTCGCGCTGGACGCGATCCGCGGAATTCAGCAGGAGGCCCGCGACGAGGCGGCCGTGGCCCGCGCCCGGCTGCGCGCCGAGGCGGCCACCGAGGAGACGCGGCTGACGGCCGTGACGGAGGCCGGGGCCCGCGTCGCCCGCGTCCAGGCACGGACCGCGCAGACGCTGTCCGGGGCGTGGTCGACGCTGGAGACGGCCCGCGCCGGCGAGGAGACCGGCAGGGCGCTGACCAGCGTGACGGCCCGCGTCACACCCGACGTCACGCCCCGCTGGGAGCTCCCGGTGTGGGGCCCGTCGGAGCCGCTCACGGCCCGTTCACTGGAGGCCGCACCGGCGCTCACCGATGAGGCGCTGGACGTCATCGTGGACGAGATCCGTACCAGCGAGACCCCGGCCCTCTCGTACCGGGAGATGGCCGCCCGGTTCCGCACGGCCGGTCACTCCGCCTCCGAGGTCCGGTTGCGGGCGGCGTGGAAGCGCGTCGCTTGATGGGGGCACTGCCGGTGTACCGCTGGCGGCTCGCCCCGGACGGCTACGCCACCCGCCGCCAACTGCGGGCCCGCGGTTTGCGGCCCGGCGGGCAGGAGGTGGCCGCGCAGCTCGAACGCCCCCGCCGCCGGCGGGGGCCGCTGGTCGCCTACCTGTACCGCGTCGACCTGGCCGTGCCGGTCCGGCCGATGACGCCCGCCCGCAGGGCGGCGCTGGCCAAGGCCAACACCGCCCGCCGCACGTGTCCCGCCTGCCGGCGCGATGCCGGCTACGTCATCCCCGCCGCGCTGGGCACCTGCGTGCCCTGCGCCGATGCCGACCCGCACGGGTCCGATGGGAGCACCCATGAGCAGTGCTGACCTGCGTCGTCTGGACCGCGAGATCAGGCAGACGGCCAAGAAGCTGGAAGCGGTCCGCCGGGGTGAGTGGTGGCCGCTGAACGGCAGTGAGCGCCGGGCGATGGCCCGCGCCCTGGCCGCCGGTGGCTACAAGGTGGCCCGGGGCCGCAGCGCGGGCCGTGAAGAGCAGCGCATGGACGCCACCGGCAACTCCGCCGAGATCCGGCTGACCGCGGAACTGACCGCCCTGCACGCCGAGCGGCAGCGGCTCCTCACCGAGGCCGCCCGCGACAAGGCCAAGAAGAAGTCGTCCGGCTGGTTCTGACCAGCCATCACGCCGGGGTGGCCGCTCTTTCCACGGACCCGGCCACCCCGGCTCACTCCCCTTACTCCCGCCCCCGCTGGGGGCAGTCAGGAGCTCTCCCAGCATGACGGAGAACGTCGTCCACCTCCACAAGCCCACCGACCCCCCGACCCCGGACACCACCCCGACCGTGCTCACGGTCGTACCGGACCCCGCCCCGGCGGCGCCCGTGCCGCTGTGGGTGCGCTCCGGACGCGCGGTGAAGACGGCCGTCACGCACGAGACGACCCGGGCGACCGTTCGCGCCGTGGCGCGGCACAGCCTCTACACCCTCAACGGCGGCCGGATCGTGGCCCGCCGTGCCTGGGACGGCCGCACCGGGTCCCGCTATGAGCGGATGATCCGGGCGGCGGAAGCCGCGGGGAACCTGGAGGCGGCCGAGGAGTGGGAGGAGCGGTTGCAGCGCTTCCGCGCCGCCCGCCACCACCGCCGCATGGACCTGCTCCACTCCCCCATCGACGCGGCCAAGGGCGTGGCCGTGGGTGCCGGGATGAGCGTCGGCGTGCTGGTCGCCCTCGGCGTCGTGATGGCCCTCAACACCGGGCAGGCCGGCGACGTCATCACCCCGCTGTCGGCGACCGTCGACTTCATCGCGCTGCTGATCCGGATCGTGCAGGTCGTGTGGGGTCCGGCGCTTACGATCGGCCCGTTCCTGGCCCTGCTCGCCCTGTGGTCGGTTGGCCGCAAGCAGCACGCCGCCCCCGCCTGGGCCCTGCCGGCGAATGTCCGGTCGGGTGAGGGCGAGCCGATCACGCCGTCCATCGTGGTCAAGGCCCTGCGCGACCTCGGGGTGCCCGCGCTGGCCCGCGCCATCAAGGAGATGGGCGACGCCGGCGCGAGCATGCTCGGACCGATCACCATCGCCGGATGCGGGGTGGAGGTCGACGTCACCCTGCCCTCCGGGGTGTCCACCGTGGAGGTGCAGAACAAGCGGCGCAAGCTCGCCGAGAACCTGACCCGGCACGAACACGAGGTGTTCATCACCATCCCCACCGCCGCCCGCACGGTGCGGCTGTGGGTGGCCGACTCCGGCGCGCTGGATGAGCCGATCGGCCCGTCCCCGCTGGCGGTCGATGAGTCGCTGACCGCCGACTACGCCAAGGGCCGCGCCCCGTGGGGGCAGGACCTGCGTGGCGATGCTGCCGCGCTGAGCCTGTACCAGCGCCACCTTCTGATCACGGGGCTGTCGAACCAGGGCAAGACGGCCGCGCTGCGCGCGCTCGCCCTGTGGCTCGCCCTCGACCGCTCGGTGGAGTTCCGCATCGCGGACCTCAAGGGCGCCGGCGACTGGGCCATGTACGACGGGCTCGCCACCGTCCTGATCCAGGGCCCGACCGATGACCACGTGATCGAGGCGACCGAGATGCTCGAAGGCGGCGTGACGGAGATGGAACGCCGCCTGACCGCGCCGCCCGGCACGACGTTTCCGCCGCTGATCCTGCTGGTCGACGAGGCGCAGGTGGCGTTCATGTGCCCGCTGCTCGACGCCGACAAGCACCCCTACGGCGGCTCCAAGGCCACCAGCCGCTACTTCATGGCCGCGCGGAAGATCCACAACCAGGGCCGGGCGGTCAACGTGCTGCTGTGGCAGGGCACCCAGGACCCCACCGACCAGAACCTGCCCAAGCTGGTCCGCGAGGGCGCCCACACCCGCGCCTCCCTCGCCCTGGGCACCGAGTCGCAGGCCCGCATGGCGCTGGGGGACAAGGCCGTCGACGGCGGGGCCGCACCGAACCTGCTGCGCCCGGGGCTGGACAAGGGCACCGTGGTGGTCGCCTCGGACGGCATCGCCATCCCGGCCGGCCAGGCGTCCCTCACGGTACGCACGCACTACATCGAGACCGACACCGCGACCGCGATCGCCGAGCGCGCCAAGCGGCTGCGGGACGGCGTGACCACCCTGCACGTGATCGAGCGGGACGCGGAGCGCGATCCGCTCGCCGACATCGCCGCCGTCCTCGGCACCGCCTCCCGCGTCCTGACCGCCGACGTCCTCAAGCGGCTCTCCGCGCTCAACGAGGACGCCTACGGGCGGTGGACGCCCGGCGACCTCAAGCGCGTGCTGGAGGACGCCGGCGCCGAACCGTACAAGTCCGACGGCCGCATGGTCGTCGCCCGCGACCGCGTCGCCCGCGCCCTCGCCCACCGCGACACCGAGGGTTCCGCTTCCGCCGACTGACGGCAGGGAACCGGCCCCTGACGGGTCAGGGAGGCAGGGAGAACTCCCTGACCGCCTCCCTGCCCCGCCTCCCTGCCCCTGACCAGCACAAATGATCGTTCAGGGAGTCAGGGAGGCCCGCAGGTCAGACCTCCGAACCCCCCTCCACACGGCACCCCCCAAGGGGGTGCCTCTGCCTCCCTGACCAACGTTCGGAAGGGATTCCGCATGTACCCCGACCACACCCACGGCGTGCCCGTCGAACGGGCCGTGGAAGTCCACCAGCCCACCCCGCTCCCGCCCGCCGTCCCCGTGTCGGCGCCGGTCGTGCCGGGGCAGCCGGGCACCGTGCCGGCGGTGGCGAGCATCGTCCTGCCCGACGGCCGCGTCGTCACCGGCTACGCCGTCGCCCCGGCGCAGCCCGCGCCGGTCACGGTGAAGCCGGCCGTCTCGCGGACGGCCGTGAACGTCGCCCTCGGGGGTGTCGGGTTCCTCGCGGTGTGCGGCGGGCTGCTCCTGCTCACCTCGTTCATCGCCGCGCTCACCGCGTTCGTCACCCAGCTCATCATCCTGGCCGCCGTCATCTTCGGCGGCTGGATCGCCGTACAGATCCTCGGTCCGAGCGGCCACCGCGGCGGGACCACGGTGAACATCCGCAAGGCCACGTTCAAGCGCAACCACTTCCACGGTTAAGGCTTGTTGTAGGCCAGCGGCCAGCCAACGAAGCCATCTTCAGTCTGGTAGACCAGCTCCACGTACTCCTCGCCAAGGAGATCCTTCAGGTCATCGCTGGGCTCGCTGGGCAGCAGCACCGCGACACGCAAACTCGCCCCGTTAGGAATGTGGCGGCGGTAGTCGGCCAGCTGCCCGATGGCCATACGGATGTTGCTCCGGGTCGTCATGCCCTTGGCCTCATACAGTGCGTGATCTGTGGCGTCGTACAGGTCAGGGGTGAGGGCCCCGGGTTCGCCCTTGATGGTGATCTGGAAGGTGTGGGTCTTGTGCCCCGCCGCGGCCAGATGGGCCTTGAATTCCTCGACCAACTCGCCCTCGCGGCGCAGCACCTTGCGCTGCCCGGCTGAGATGTCCGCGACCGTTTCCGCGGTGCTGTGGTGCTCGGTCTTCTTGACCTTCGCGCCGCTCTGCTGCGGCAGCACCGCCGGGGCCGGCACCGTGACCACGGGTTCCGTGATCTCGATTTCCGTGTGCGTGGCGGCCGGCAGACGGTCTGCCTCCGTCCATGCCGGGGTCGTTCCTTCGGCCGGCCGGAAGCGGAAGACCAGCACGTTGCGCATCACGTTGTCCTTGCCGGGCCCGCGCCGCACCTCGTACGGCTTGATGGGGTCCAGCACCATCTGGCCGATGTAGCGCTGCCGCATCGCTCCGCTGCCGGGCACCTTGCCGTGCGCGACGAACAGATGGATCTCGCGGTTCTTCTCGGCAGCGCTCAGCAGGGACCCGTTGCGGCCGGACGGCTTCTGGTCTCCCTTGGCGCCGGCTCCGGTGTACAGGTACAGCGGTCCGAACTCGTCGTCCTCCGCGCGGCCGTCGAAGGTGTAGCCGTACTCCTCGCCCGCGGACGGGTCGGAGTACACGAACACCTTGCCTGCTTCGTCGGCCGGCTCGATGCCCTGGAACGTGCCACAGCCGTAGGCCGCCGCGATGGCATCGCGCGTCGTCACCAGAGGCGACACAAGATCAACGGTCGTCGTCATGCCGCGACCTTAACCGCCCCCACCGACACCCTGCGCCCCACTTTTCCAGCGCAGGGAAAAGGGCGGCCCCCGCATCTCGCCAAAGAACCGGGGCCGCCCTTGCCAACCAGTCCGCAACAGACCTGTTGGAGGTCTCCCAGCATGACCCAACCCACCACCATCCGACGAGTGCCCAGCCCACGGCCGCGGCTGCCCGAACCCCTACGAACCGCGCTGACGCTGGCCGCGACCGACGTGCCGGTGCTGCCCCTGCGCGTGGGGAAAGTGCCGTTCGGCAACTGCCGCACCTGCGCGGACAACGCGTGCGGCGGCCGGCCGAACATGAAAAGCGCGGGCCCGTGCCGGTGCCCCGGTGTCTGCCACGCGTGGGCCGCCGCCACCACCGACCCCGCCGTCCTCGCCTCCCCGGCCTGGACGACCGCATGGCGACGGGCCGCCGCCATCGCCTACCACCCCGGCGGCGCCGGCCTGACCGTCGTCGACCTGGACGACGCAGCGGCCGTCGCATGGGCCCGCAAGAATCTGCCTGCCACCCGGGCCGTGGAGACGACACGCGGTGAGCACTGGATCTACCGGGGCGCCATGACGTCACGCAACGCCGTGCGTCCCGGCGTTGACATCAAGTCGGCCATGTCCTACGCCCGCTACCTCGGGCCCGGCACCGGCGCGATGACCGCCCTGCCGGACACCGTCCGCGCGCTCGCCGTGAAGGAACCCCCGACAGTCCGACCGGCGCCGCACGCGGTCGCCGTGCCCGCACCGCCCGGGAACGGGCAGTGCCTCCATCGCACGCCCGCCTACCTGGACCGGGGCATCGCCATGGCCGAGCAGCGCATCACCGCCGCCTCCAGTGCGGTCCACGCCACCGTCTACCGCACCTTCCTGGCCGTGCTGTCCACGCACGGCCGGTGCGGCTGCCTCACCGACGCCCACGTCGCCCGGCTGTTCACCGCCGCGCAGGCCAAGGGCGAAACGCTGCGGCACTGCACCGACGCGTGGACCAACGCCCGCACCCGGTTGGGGCTGTGACCATGTCCGACGACGAGAAGACCCCGGCCCGCGAGATCATCACCGACTACGCACAGGCGCACTTCCGGTACTTCCGCACCGCCGACGGCACCGTGTACGCGCAGAAGAACGGCCACCCGGTGGCCCGCCCAATCCGCTCCCAGGGCACCACGGGCAGCCACCGCCAGGAACTCATGGTCGGCCTCTTCCGCGACGGACTGGGCGTGTTCAACGGCACCGCGCTCAAGGAGGCGCTGGACCTGATCGAAGCCCTCGCGCTGACCGAGGACGTGCAGCCCGTCCACATCCGCGTCGCCCCCGGATTCGACGGGGCGACCTGGCTGGACCTCGGCCGGACCGACGGACAGTCGGTCCGTATCCACCCCACCGGCTGGGACATCGCCATCCCCGACCCGCGGGAGGTGTGCTGGCGGCGCACCCAGCTCACCGGCGAACTGCCCCTGCCGGCGAAGGACACCGACGGCAAGGGCATCGATCTGCTGCTGCGGCTGTGCAACTTCGCCACCGCGGAGACCGAGTGCCTGGCCCTCGCCTGGCTGATCGGCTGCCTCGGGCCGTCCGTGCCCGTCCCCGCGCCGTTCCTCACCGGCCCGCAGGGCGCCGGCAAGTCCACCGGCGGCCGGATGCTGGTGCGGATCATCGAGGGCATGACCGGCGACCTGCGCCGGGCCCCGAAGGACGAGGAGAACCTGATCGCGGCGGTGGCGGCGGGCTGGGTGACCGCCCTGGACAACCTCTCCCACATGACCCCGGACCTGTCCGACGCGATGTGCTGCATCGTCACCGGAGCCGAGAACGTCAAGCGCGCCCTGTTCACCGACGGGGACGTGTTCCGCGCCCGCTACCGCCGCCCGCTGCTGCTGACCGGCATCGACGTGGGCGTCATCCGCCCCGACCTCGCCGAACGCCTCCTGCCGCTGCGCTTGGAGCGGCCCCGGGTGCGGCGCACCGAGGCGGAGTTGTGGGCGGAGTACGCGGAGGTGCTGCCCATCGTCCTCGGGTCGCTCCTGGACCTCACGGTCAAGGTCCGCGCGGTCGAGGCGGAGACCCCGACCGACCTGCGGATGGCGGACTTCGCGCACCTGTGCGCGCAGCTCGACGCGGCCACTGGGCTCGGGGCGCTCGCCGCCTACCGGGCCAGCCTGGACGACCTGAACGACGACGTGATCGAAGGCGACCTGTTGGCGCAGACCGTCCTGCGGCACGCCGCAGAGATCGAACCGGGCGCGGAGCAGCGGATGACCTCCACGGAGTGGCTGCACTGCCTCACCCGCCTCTACACCGGCGAGGACTTCCGCCCCCTGCCCAAGGGTTGGCCGACCACCGGCAAGGTGCTCTCCGACCGGCTCAAGCGCCTCCAGCCGACCCTGGCCGCGAGGGGCGTCCTCATCGACTCGGGCCGCACCAGGGAGGGCCGCTACCTCGAAATGACCCGCTCGCCCGCTCCGCCCCCGCCCGAACAGCAGGCGTTCTGACCGGAACCGCCCCCGACCGCACAAGCAAGAGGAGCACCACCGGCCGGGCGTGCTCCTCTTGCTGTTCGGCGGCGGCGCCGCCCTGCGCAGGACGCGCCGCGCAGCGGCTCCTTCTTCACGCTGTGAGGCGCACGGCATCACCACAGACACCCCCTCTCTTTTTCCTAAGTGGGAAATGCTGCGTCACCTGCGTCACAGAGGTCCGGAAAACGCCGGGTGACCTGCGCATACGACCGTGACGCAGACGGCCGCCCTCTGCGTCACGCCGCGTCACCTGCGTCACCCGTGACGGACAGCCTGCGTCACCAGTGACGCACCCCCAGCGCGCTGCGTCATCCAAAACGCGCAGGTCAGACAGCGTGGATGACGCAGGTGACGCGGTGACGCAGAAATCCGAACCTCGGACAGACGCGGCCATGCCCTCCCCTCTTGGAGTCCCTATGGCACAGCCGACAGCCCCCGACCCCCGCGCCACTCTCCGAGGCGGCCTCCCCGACCGGTACCTCACCCCCGACGACATCGCCGAGATGTTCGAGGTGCCCCTGGAGACCGTCTATCAGTGGCGCAAGAAACGCACCGGCCCGCCCGGCTTCCGCATCGGCAAGCACCTTCGCTACGACCCCGCCGACGTACGGGCCTACGTCGACCAGCGCAAGCACGCCGAAACCGCCGCCTAACAGAACACCCACCACACAGCAGGGAGAGCCGCCCATGCGGCTCTCCCTGCCGCATGTCGAGAGGACCGCTGCCTGATGGCAGGCCACATCCAAGACCGGTGGTACAAGACCGAATCAGACGCCGCCGGCAAGCCCCGCCGCGCGCGCACGGACCGCTACGGCACCGGGATGCGCTACCGTGCCCGCTACATCGGCCCGGACGGAACCGAGAAGAGCAAGTCATTCCCCGACCGACAGAAGCGACTGGCCGAGCAATGGCTCGCCCACATTGAGGCGGACATGTCTCGGGGGCAGTACCTGGACCCGGCCGCGAGCCGAGTGACGTTCCGGCAGTACGCCGAGACGTGGCTGAACACGCAAACCACCGACATGACCACGCGGGAGTCAGTGCAGTCCGCGATTCGCGGTCATGCCATCCCCTACCTGGGACCGCGTCCGCTCGGCTCGTTCAAGCCGGAACACATCCGGGATTGGCTTAGCAAACTGGAACGGGCTGTCCCGGCATCGTCGTACCGGCGCGTGATCTACAACAACGTTTCGACGGTCCTCAACGCGGCGGTGGACGACGGTCACCTGTCGAAGAACCCGTGCCACGCGCAATCCGTGCGTCCGCCTGCTGCGGGAAGTGGCCGCGTTGTGCCGTGGAGCGCAGAGCGCGTCTTCGCTGTACGAGCGGCGCTGCCGGAGCGATACCGCGCGACGGTCGACCTCGGAGGCGGATGCGGACTCCGCCAAGGAGAAATCTTCGGGTTGCCCGTCGATGCAATTGGCTTCGACTCCGGATGGCTGAACATCGCGAACCAGGTGAAGGTGACGAAAGACGGTCTCATGTTCGCCCCACCGAAGCGGAACAAGATCCGCGACGTCCCCTTGCCGGACCGTGTGGCGCACGTCCTCAAACAGCATATGGAGGCATTCACCCCGGTAGAGATCACCCTGCCGTGGCTCCGGGTGGACGGTCCGCCTGTCACGAAGCGGCTGCTGTTCACCCGCCTCGACGGCGCGGGTGCGGTTCGGCGTACCGACTTCAACGACCGCGTGTGGAAGCCTGCCCTCGTGGCCGCGGGGGTGATCCCCGCGCCGAAACCGGGAGAGCGTCACCAGGCTGCCCGCGAACATGGCATGCACGCCCTCAGGCACTTCTACGCCTCGGTCCTCCTGGACGCCGGCGAGAACGTCAAGGCGCTGAGCAACTACCTCGGACACAACGATCCGGGGTTCACGCTCAGGGTCTACACGCACCTCATGCCGAGCAGCGACGCACGGGCCCGGAAGGCCGTGGACGGCCTGTACGAGGGCACCGATCCGGCGCCAGACGGCCCAGAGACGGCCCAGGACCCGTGAGACGCCACGGGGCCGACGGTCCGTGACCGGCGGCCCCGTCCACTGAATCAGAGGGAAACCTGCTCTGACCTGCCTCTACAACACGGGCAGGTTCTTGCGCAGTTCGAACGCCGTGACCTCGGAGCGGTACTCCTCCCACTCCTGCTTCTTGTTGCGCAGGAAGAAGTCGAAGACGTGTTCGCCGAGGGTCTCGGCGACCAGGTCGCTGCGTTGCATCAGGGCGAGGGACTCGCCGAGGTTCTGCGGGAGGGGTTCGATGCCGAGGGCGCGGCGTTCGGCGTCGGAGAGGGCCCAGACGTCGTCCTCGGCGCCGGGCGGGAGTTCATAGCCCTCCTCCACGCCCTTCAGGCCGGCGGCCAGGAGGAGCGCGTAGGTCAGGTACGGGTTGGCGCCGGAGTCGATCGAGCGGACCTCGACGCGGGCCGAGCCGGTCTTGCCGGGCTTGTACATGGGGACGCGCACCAGGGCCGAGCGGTTGTTGTGGCCCCAGCAGATGTACGAGGGGGCCTCGCCGCCGGCGCCGGCGGTGCGCTCGGAGCCGCCCCAGATGCGCTTGTAGGAGTTGACCCACTGGTTGGTGACGGCGGAGACCTCCGCCGCGTGCTTCAGCAGGCCCGCGATGAAGGAGCGGCCGATCTTGGAGAGTTGGTACTCCGCACCCGACTCGTAGAAGGCGTTGCGGTCGCCCTCGAAGAGGGAGAGGTGGGTGTGCATGCCGCTGCCCGGGTACTCCGAGAACGGCTTCGGCATGAACGTGGCCTGCACGCCCTGTTCCAGCGCCACCTGCTTCATGACCAGGCGGAACGTCATGATGTTGTCGGCCGTGGACAGCGCGTCCGCGTAGCGGAGGTCGATCTCCTGCTGGCCGGGGGCGCCCTCGTGGTGGGAGAACTCCACCGAGATGCCCATCGACTCCAGCATCGTGATGGCCTGGCGGCGGAAGTCCTGGCCGACGTTCTGCGGTGTGTGGTCGAAGTAGCCGGAGTTGTCGGCGGGGGTCGGGCGGCTTCCGTCGAGCGGCTTGTCCTTCAGCAGGAAGAACTCGATCTCGGGGTGGGTGTAGAAGGTGAAGCCCATGTCGGAGGTGCGGGCCAGGGCGCGCTTGAGGACGTAGCGCGGGTCGGCGAAGGACGGGGAGCCGTCCGGCATGAGGATGTCGCAGAACATGCGGGCCGTGCCGGGGGCCTCGGCACGCCAGGGCAGGATCTGGAACGTCGACGGGTCCGGCTTGGCGATCATGTCGGACTCGTACACCCGGGCGAAGCCCTCGATCGCCGAGCCGTCGAAGCCGATGCCCTCGTCGAAGGCCTGCTCCAGCTCGGCCGGGGCCACGGCCACGGACTTCAGGAAGCCCAGCACGTCCGTGAACCACAGCCGTACGAAACGGATGTCGCGCTCCTCCAACGTCCGGAGCACGAACTCCTGCTGCTTGTCCATCTTCCGCTTCCCCATCATCGCCGGTCGGACCGCCTTTCCCTTGCCGCGACGGATGGCCTCCTCGGGCTGCGGTCGGGCAGTCGGGCCATCCCACCACATCCGGGTTTCACGCGTGTTGCCGACCATGATCGTCCGACGGCCCCGTGGTTCATCGCGCCCGCTGTCCATCTTGCCCGTTCGGGCCGGTGTGCGGAACGGCGGGCGCCGCTCCGGCACGCCGTCGGCGCGCCGTCGGCGGCGGCCTCTCCGGCGCGTCGTCTTTCCGCAGGCTCCCTCGGTCGGCTCAACCCCACCCCCCTTAATTGGTATTTCTGATGCAAGTTTTAATGAGTGATGCAGGCAGTCGAGAACGAGGAGACCTGATGCTGTCCGAGCAGTCCGCCGTCACCGTCCGAGCCACGCTCCCCGCCGTCGGGGCGGCCCTCGGCGAGATCACCGAGCGCTTCTACGCCGGGATGTTCGCCGCCCGCCCCGAGCTGCTGCGCGACCTGTTCAACCGCGGCAACCAGGCCGCGGGCACCCAGCGCGAAGCCCTCGCCGGTTCCATCGCGGCCTTCGCCACGCATCTGCTGGAGCACCCCGACGACCGGCCCGACGCGATGCTCCGGCGCATCGCGCACAAGCACGCCTCGCTCGGCATCACCCCGGACCAGTACGCCATCGTCCACGAGCACCTGTTCGCCGCCATCGTGGAGGTCCTGGGCGAGGCCGTCACCCCCGAGGTCGCGGCCGCCTGGGAGGAGGTCTACTGGCTGATGGCGAACGCCCTCGTCGCCCTCGAGAAGCGGCTCTACGAGGAGCAGGGCGGGCCGAGCTGGCGGGAGTGGGAGGTCGTCGAGCGGGTCACCGAGACCGCCGACGTCGTCTCCTTCCGGCTGCGCCCGGTCGACGGGGGCCCGGTGCGGGACTTCCGTCCGGGCCAGTACGTCTCCGTCCGCGTCGCCCTCGACGACGGCGCCCGGCAGATCCGCCAGTACAGCCTCTCGGGGGCGCCCGGCCCGGACGAGCGGCAGTTCAGCGTCAAGCGCGTGCACGACGAGGACGGAACGCCCGAGGGCGAGGTCTCCGGCCACCTCCACGCACGGGTGCGGGTCGGTGACGTCCTGGAGCTGTCCGAGGCGTACGGGGATCTCGTCCTCGACGCCGAGCCCGGCACACCCCTCCTGCTGGCCTCGGCGGGGATCGGGGTCACCCCGATGACCGCGATGCTGGCCCACCTCGCCGACGGCGGGCACCAGGCTTCGGTCACCGTCGTGCACGGCGACCGCTCCCCCGCCGACCACGCCCTGCGCGCCGACCACGAGGGGTACGCGGCCAAGCTGGCGGACTCCACCGTGCACCTCTGGTACGAGCGGGACGCCCCGGCCGGCACCTCCACCGGCTACGTCGACCTCGCGGACGTGCCGGTGGCGCCGGGCACGCGCGCGTACCTGTGCGGTCCGCTGCCGTTCATGCGGACGGTGCGGGAGCAGCTGATCGGCAAGGGCGTCGCCCCGGCCGACATCCACTACGAGGTGTTCGGACCGGACCTGTGGCTGGCCAAGCAGGGCTAAGGCGCCCGGGAGATCTCCAGCAGGAGCGGGCCCGTGGGATCCGTGGCGAGGTCCGCCACCGTGAGCGGGTCCAGCGAGGCGAAGAACGCCTCCTGGGCCCGCCGCAGCGCGCCCCGCAGGCGGCAGGCGGAACGGAGCGGGCACGGCGCGAGGGCCGAGGTGCCCTCGCAGTCGACGACGTCGTCCTCCCCCTCGAAGGCGCGGACCACGGCGCCCACCGAGGCGGTGCGGCCCCGCTCCGTGAGGGCGAGGCCGCCGCCCCGGCCGCGGCGGGCCGTGAGCAGTTCCATGTGCTGGAGTTCGGCGACGACCTTGGCGGCGTGGGTGTACGGCACGTCGACGGCCGCCGCGACGTCACGCGTCGTCGGGTTGGAGTCGCCTGCCACGACGAGGCGCATCAGGACCCGCAGGGCGAGGTCGGTGGAGCGCAGCAGCCTCATGCCGGGCAGGGTAGGCAATGCGCATCCGGCGTTCAAATTATCCGTCGGAAGCTCTTGTGGAGTTTTCGGGCAGGGTCCACCAGCCACCCCCGCACGGCCTCCCACCCCATCGCGTCGGTTTGACGATTACACTGGCCCGCGTGCCTCAACTACGTCTCGCCCTGAATCAGATCGACTCGCGCGTCGGCGACCTCGCCGGCAACGCCGAAGCGATCGTCCGCTGGACCCGGCACTCCGCCGAACAGGGGGCCCACCTCGTGGCGTTCCCGGAGATGGCGCTGACCGGGTACCCCGTCGAGGACCTCGCCCTGAGGTCGTCCTTCGTGGCGGCCTCCCGTGCGGCCCTGCGCTCCCTCGCCGCGCGGCTCGCCGACGAGGGGTTCGGGGAACTGCCCGTCCTCGTCGGCTACCTCGACCGCAGCGCCACCGCCCAGCCGAAGTACGGCCAGCCCGCCGGTGCGCCGCGCAACGCGGCGGCCGTGCTGTACGGCGGTGACGTCGTGCTGGGCTTCGCCAAGCACCACCTGCCCAACTACGGCGTCTTCGACGAGTTCCGGTACTTCGTGCCCGGCGAGACCCTGCCCGTGCTGCGGCTGCACGGCGTGGACATCGCCTTCGCCATCTGTGAGGACCTGTGGCAGGACGGCGGACGGGTGCCGGCCGCCCGGTCGGCGCGGGCCGGGCTGCTCCTGTCGGTCAACGCCTCGCCCTACGAGCGGAACAAGGACGACACCCGGCTCGAGCTCGTGCGCAAGCGGGCCCAGGAGGCGGGGTGTACGACGGCCTACCTCGCGATGACCGGCGGGCAGGACGACCTCGTCTTCGACGGGGACTCGATCGTCGTCGACCGGGACGGCGAGGTCGTGGCGCGCGCGCCGCAGTTCACCGAGGAGTGCGTGGTGCTGGACCTCGAGCTGCCGGCGGCCGCCGCCGACGCGCCCGCCGCCGGCGAGGTCGTCGACGACGGACTGCGGATCGACCGCGTCGTCCTGTCCGGGGCACCGCTGCCCGCCTACCCGGCGGAGCGGAGGGGGACGCACGCGAAGCCGCTCGACGACGACGAAGAGGTGTACTCCGCGCTGGTCACGGGGCTTCGGGCGTACGTCCGGAAGAACGGGTTCGAGTCCGTACTGATCGGGCTGTCCGGGGGCATCGACTCGGCGCTCGTCGCCGCGATCGCCTGCGACGCGGTGGGTCCGGAGCACGTGTACGGCGTCTCGATGCCGTCCACGTACTCCTCCGATCACTCCAGGGACGACGCGGCGGAGCTGGCGCGGCGGACCGGGCTGAACTACCGGACGGTCTCCATCGAGCCGATGTTCGACGCGTACATGGGGGCGCTGGGGCTGTCCGGGCTGGCGGAGGAGAACCTGCAGTCCAGGTTGCGCGGGACGACGCTCATGGCGATCTCCAACCAGGAGGGCCACATCGTGCTGGCGCCGGGCAACAAGTCGGAGCTGGCCGTCGGTTACTCGACGCTGTACGGGGACTCGGTGGGGGCGTACGGGCCCATCAAGGACGTGTACAAGACGTCGGTGTTCCGGCTCGCCGAGTGGCGGAACCGCTCGGCGCGGGAGCGGGGGCAGACGCCGCCGATCCCGGAGAACTCGATCACGAAGCCCCCGAGCGCCGAGCTGCGGCCGGGACAGGTCGACACGGACTCGCTGCCGGACTACCCGGTGCTCGACGCGATCCTCGAGCTGTACGTCGACCGGGACCGCGGGGCGGACGAGATCGTCGCGGGCGGGTTCGACGCGGAGCTGGTGAAGAAGACGCTGCGGATGGTCGACCGGGCCGAGTACAAGCGGCGGCAGTACCCGCCGGGGACGAAGATCTCCCCGAAGGGGTTCGGCAAGGACCGCCGGCTGCCGATCACGAGCGGCTGGCGGGAGTAGCGGCCGGGGCCTGCGCCTGCTGGGGAACCGGGGACCGCGCCTGCCGGGGCACGTGGCCGGTGACGACGCGGTCCCGGTTCGGGGACGGGACCGCGGTGGGCGACGTCCTGCGGTCCACCGTGTGGGCCACCGCGGCCACGCCGATGCCGAGGAGTGCCAGCAGGGCGCCCGCGAGGGCCGGGGACGTCGTCCCGAAGCCTGCCGCGAGGGTCAGGCCGCCGACCCAGGCGCCTCCGGCGTTGCCCAGGTTGAAGGCCGCCTGGTTGGCGGACGAGGCCAGGGAGGGAGCCGCCGCCGCCTTCTCCATGACCATCAGCTGGAGCGGGGAGCCGGTGGCGAAGGCGGCCGTGCCCAGGAGGGTCACGGCCACGGCCGCGCCCGCCTCGGTGCGCATCAGGAGGGGGAAGAGCGCCAGGACCGCCGTCAGCGCGGCCAGGCCGCCGAAGAGGGTGGCGCGCAGGGAGTGGTCGGCCAGCCGGCCGCCCAGCAGGTTGCCGGCCGTCGCTCCGACGCCGAACAGGGCGAGCAGCAGCGTCACGCTCGCTTCGGCGTAACCGGCGGAGTCCGTCAGCATCGGCGTGATGTAGCTGTACGCCGCGAAGAGCCCGCCGAAGCCCGCCACCGTGGTGCCGAGCGCCAGCCAGACGGGCAGGGAGCGCAGGGTGGCCAGTTCGCCGCGCAGACCGGCCGTGGGGGCGGCCGGGGTGTGGTCCGCCGGGATCAGCAGGGCCAGGGCGGCTATGGCGGCCAGGCCGATCGCGCTGACGCCGAGGAAGGTCACCCGCCAGCCGAGGTGCTGGCCCATGAAGGTGGCCGCGGGGACACCCACCACGTTGGCCGTCGTCAGGCCCAGGAACATCAGGGAGACCGAGCGGGCCTTGCGGTCGGGGGTCACCATGTCGGCGGCGACCACCGCTCCCACGCCGAAGAAGGCACCGTGCGGGAGGCCGCTGAGGAAGCGCGCGGCCAGCAGCCAGGTGTGGTCGGGAGCGAACGCCGAGAGCGCGTTGCCCGCGACGAAGAGGACCATCAGGGCGATCAGCACCGTGCGCCGGGAGATCCTCGCCGTCGCGGCGGCGAGCAGCGGGGCGCCGACGACCACACCGAGGGCGTAGGCGGAGACCAGGTGGCCGGCGCTCGGGATGGAGATGTCCAGGTCGTCCGCGACGTCCGGGAGCAACCCCATGATCACGAACTCGGTGGTACCGATGCCGAAGGCGCCCACGGCGAGGGCGAGCAGGGCCAGGGGCATGAGGGGACCTTTCGAGGCTGGTTCCGCGCTGTTCCGCACGCTCATATGTTCATGTGCGGAACAAAGCCTCTCAGGTTCGGTGTTCCGGTGATCGACGCGCAGGTTGCCGACAGCCGTACGGACGGAGTTGACCTGGGGTTTCAGTCGTCCGGTGTGGCGAGCTTCACGCGGGCCGCGATCGGCAGGTGGTCGCTCGCCGTCCTCGGGAGCGACCACGAGCTCTCCGGCTCCGCGCCCTTGACCATGATCTGGTCGATCCGCGCCATCGGGAACGCCGCCGGCCAGCTGAAGCCGAACCCGCTGCCCGCCGCCCCCTGGGTGGAACGCATCTGGGAGGTGACGGCGTTCAGGGCGCGGTCGTTCATCGTGCCGTTCAGGTCGCCGAGCAGGACGACGTTCTCCAGCGGCTCCCGGGCGATGGCGGAGCCCAGGGCGTCGGCGCTCTTGTCACGCTGACGTGCGGTGAAGCCGGCCTCCAACTTCACGCGCACCGAGGGGAGATGGGCGACGTACACCGCGACCTGCGCCTCGGGCGCCGTCACCGTGGCCCGCATCGCGCGCTCCCAGCCCAGACGGATGTCGACGGCCGCCACGTCGCTCAGCGGGTACTTGCTCCACAGCCCGACCGTGCCGACCACCGCGTGGTACTTGTACGTCGGCGCCAGCGCCCTCTCGTACGTCGGAACCGCGGACGCCTTCAACTCCTCGAGGGCCAGGACGTCCGCCCCCGAGGCGGCGACATCGCGGGCGGTGCCGGACGGGTCCGGGTTCTCGGCGTTGACGTTGTGCGTGGCCACCGTGAGGTCGCCGCCGGGGCCGGTCCGGTCGATGAGCAGACCGCCGAAGAGGTTCAGCCAGACGACCGCGGGCAGCACCACCGCGACCAGGGCGGTGGCGGATCTGCGGACCAGGGCCAGCAGGAGGATGACCGGGACGGCCAGCCCCAGCCAGGGCAGGAACGTCTCGATCAGACTGCCCAGGTTGCCGACCACGTTGGGGATGTGGGCGCGGGCCAGCATGACCAGCGCGAGCAGGACCGCGAACACGGCCAGCACCACGCCCCGGCGCCAGATGCGGCGGTCCCCGCGCCAGCCCCGGGTCATGCGGTCCCACAGGCGCCGAAGCCCGGAGGTCCGACGCTCGGGCCCCGAGCCGCCGTTGTCCCTCTCCGTCACGTACGCCTGCTGCGCCATACCGTCGCCTCACACCTTGCCGTGCACACCGTCGCCCCCGCGTGCAAGACCCTAGGGGATGATCGGCGCCTTTCCCGCCGCCCGTCGACGGCCCTACGGAGGCGAGGACGAGCGGGACCGCTCCGGGAGTTCCGGGCGGGATCATGGAAAGCGCCCTCTGTGACGGAACGCGCACATCGAGACGGCCGCGCGGGGTGTGCCGGCCGTGACAGCCGTGGTGACGGGCCGGGACAGCTCGGAGCGGCGGGCCGGGGTGGGCGGTCAAGCCTTGTTGAGGGGGCGCAGGCCCTGGAGCAGCGTGTCGACGACCTGTTCGGCGAGGCCGTCCGGCAGTCCGGCGTCGGGGCGCAGGAGGGTGCGGACGAGCAGGGGGCCGATGACGATGTCGTTCAGCAGTTCGAGGTCGACGTCGGCGCGGAGTTCACCGTTCTCCCGGCCGCGGCGCAGCACCTCCAGGCCGAGCCGGCGGCGCGGCAGGATGACGGTGTTGTGGTAGGCGGCCCAGATCTTCGGGCTGCTCTTCATCTGGGTGTGCACGTTGTGCAGGATCACCGAGGCCCTGCTGGCGAGGCCGCGCCGGCGCAGGGACTCCAGCAGGACGACGAGGTCGTCGCGCATGGAGGTGCCGGGAAGTTCGGGGTCGACCGGTTCGGCTGCCCGCAGGACGTCGACGAAGAGTTCCTCCTTGCCGCTCCAGCGGCGGTAGATGGTGGCCTTGCCGACGCCGGCGGTGCGGGCGATCCGTTCGATGGACAGCTCCGCGAGGGGCACCCCGTCCTCCAGGAGCTTCATCGCGCCCTCGATGATGGCGCGTTCCACCGCCTCGCTGCGGGGGCGGCCCCGCGCGGGCCCGTCCGGCCGGGGATCGGCGTCTGCACCGGTGTCGGTGTCGGTGAGGCTCACGTCGCTGCGTCCTTTCCGTGGGGCCGGGGGCGATCGACCGGGACGATTCTCCCCGCTGTCCGGCGGGCCGACCCACCGCCCCTTCGGCCGTCAGTCCCTCGTCGACACCAACTCCTCCTCCTTCTCGTCCCCTTCGGGCACCGGCGTCCGGCCCGGCAGGAACAGCCCGACGACGATCGCGCCGATCACCGCGACACCCGCTCCCCCCAGCGCCGTGACGTGCATGGCGTGCAGGAACGCGTCGTTCGCCGGTCCGATCAGGGCGTCACCGCGCGGGCCGAGCCTGGCCGCGACGCCCAGGGTGCCCTCGATGGACTCGCCGGCGGACTCCCGCAGGCCCGGCGGCAGCAGGACCAGCTTGTCCTCGATGTGCGAGCGGTACGCGGTGGACAGCACCGAACCGAGGACGGCGATGCCCAGGGCGCCGCCGAGCTGGCGGAAGGTGTTGCTGAGCGCGGAGGCCGAACCCGCCTTCTCCCGCGGCAGCGTCTGCATGATCACGACGCTGACCGGCGTCATGATGTTCGCCATGGCGGCCCCCATCAGGAAGAAGATCACCTCGAGGACCCAGATCGGCGTGTCCCCGTCCAGCAGGCAGAACCCGGCCAGCATCGCCGCGAGGAGCAGCATGCCGCCGGTGGTGGTCGCCCTGTTGCCGAAGCGGTTCACCAGCAGCCGGGCCCGCGGCGCGAAGATCATCTGTGCGGCGGCCAGCGGCAGCATCAGCAGACCGGTCTCCAGCGGCGTGTACCCGCGCACGCTCTGCGTGTAGAACACCGCGAAGAACATCACACCCAACAGCGCGAAGAAGACCAGCGCGATCGCGACGATCGAGGCCGAGAAGACCTTGTTCCTGAAGTACGCCATGTCGATGGACGGGTGCGTGCTGCGCTTCTCGAACACCACGAACGCGGCGAGCACGGCGAGGCCGGCGCCGATGGTCGCCAGCACGGTGGTGTCGGTGAAGTCGGCGAGCTGGCCGCCCTTGATGATGCCGTAGACCAGCAGGACCAGACCGACCACGGACAGGGAGACGCCGACGGGATCGATCCGGCCGGGGTCCGGGTCGCGGGAGTCCGGCACCAGCCACAGCATCAGGGCGAGGGCGGTCAGCACGATCGGCACGTTGACCAGGAAGACCGAGCCCCACCAGAAGTGCTCCAGGAGCAGTCCGCCGGTGACCGGGCCGATCGCGATGGCGAGGCCCACCCCGCCCGCCCAGATGCCGATGGCCTTCGGCTGCTCCTCGCGTTCGAAGACGTTCATCAGCACGGCCAGCGTCGCCGGCATCACGAACGCGGCGCCCAGTCCCATCACCGCGCGGAAGCCGATCAGCTCCGCCGGGGTGCCGGAGAACGCGGCGAGTGCCGAGCCGAGGCCGAACACCGCGAGGCCCCCGAGCAGCACTTTCTTGCGGCCGAGCCGGTCGCCGAGCAGGCCCGCCGTGAACAGCAGGCCCGCGAAGACGAGCGTGTAGGCGTTGATCGCCCACTCCAGCTCGCTCTGCGTGGCGCCCAGGCCGGTGGGAGCGGGCGTGGAGATCGTCTTGATGGCGACGTTCAGGATCGAGTTGTCCAGGACGACGATCAGCAGGCTCAGGATGAGCACGCCGAGGATCACCCAGCGGCGCCGGTGCACGTGTTCCGGTGTCCGGCGGGCCGGGGCGGTGGGAGAAGTCATGCGGCCACCGTAGGACCATTTCGATACGAGACCGTCTCGTATCGAAACCCTTTGCCGAGACCTTGCCGGGGCATTGCGCCGCCTTTCGCGGGGCTTTGCACGTTCGACCGGGAGTCCGGGACGGCGGCCGGGCGGAACCCGCAGACCTCCCCTAGGCACCGGCCCGCTCGGAATGCCACCATGGAGGGGATCCGGGGACGCCGTCAGGGCGCCTCGAGATGACCTGTTAGGAGCCGTTGCAATGACGCAGCTTTCGGCTGCCCCGACTGGCAAGGCAGTCCCCTCCGACGGCAGCAAGGCGCTGTACGGAGGCAAGGGCACCCGCCGTATCACCGTCCGCGACATCGCCCTCGCCAAGGAACGCGGCGAGAAGTGGCCCATGCTCACCGCCTACGACGCGGCGACCGCGTCCGTCTTCGACGAGGCCGGCATCCCGGTCATGCTCGTCGGCGACTCGGCGGGCAACTGCCACCTCGGGTACGAGACCACCGTGCCCGTCACCCTCGACGAGATGACCATGCTGTCCGCCGCCGTGGTCCGCGGCACCCAGCGCGCCCTGATCGTCGCCGACCTGCCCTTCGGCTCGTACCAGGAGGGCCCGGTGCAGGCGCTGCGCTCGGCGACCCGGCTGGTGAAGGAGGCCGGTGTCGGAGCCGTCAAGCTGGAGGGCGGTGAGCGCTCGCACCGGCAGATCGAGCTGCTGGTCGAGTCCGGCATCCCCGTGATGGCGCACATCGGCCTGACCCCGCAGTCCGTGAACGCCATGGGCTACCGCGTCCAGGGGCGCGGCGAGGAGGCCGCGCAGCAGCTGCTGCGGGACGCCAAGTCCGTGCAGGACGCGGGCGCCTTCGCCGTCGTACTGGAACTGGTGCCGGCGGAGCTGGCCGCCGAGGTGACCCGGACCCTGCACATCCCCACCGTCGGGATCGGCGCGGGAGCCGGGACCGACGCGCAGGTGCTGGTGTGGACCGACATGCTCGGGCTGACCGGCGGCCGGGTGCCGAAGTTCGTCAAGCAGTACGTGAACCTGCGGGAGGTCATGGGCGGCGCGGCGAAGGCCTTCGCCGAGGACGTCGTCGGCGGAACGTTCCCGCAGGAGGAGCACTCCGTCCACTGAGCGCTGAGCGCTGCCGCTGAGCCAACGCCGCACCACGACGGCCCGCCGACTTCCCCCATCGGCGGGCCGTCGCCCTACCGGGGGCTGATGTCCTTCTGGGGGCTGCGCCCCCAGACCCCCCTTCGGCCTGGACGGCCTCGTCCTCAAACGCCGGACGGGCTGTTGGTGTCGGCCTCGCCGACAAAGTTCCCGTCCCTGTCGGAAGTCTGTCGGGGGTTTGTCAGTGGGGGGTGACAGTCTCGGGGCATGACGCGAAACGACAACGACTCCGGGGGCGCGGGCAGTGCCGTCACCGTGCGGGGGCTGGTCAAGCACTACGGCGAGACCAAGGCGCTGGACGGTGTCGACCTGGATGTCCGCGAGGGCACCGTGATGGGGGTGCTCGGACCGAACGGGGCGGGCAAGACGACCCTCGTGCGGATCCTGTCCACCCTGCTCGCCCCGACCGCCGGCCGAGCCACCGTCTCCGGTTACGACGTGGTCCGCCAGCCCCGGCAGCTGCGCCGGGTGATCGGGCTGACCGGGCAGTACGCCTCCGTGGACGAGAAGCTCTCCGGCTGGGAGAACCTCTACATGATCGGTCGGCTGCTCGACCTGCCCCGCAAGGAGGCCCGCGCCCGCGCCGACGGGATGCTGGAGCGGTTCTCGCTCGCCGAGGCGGCCCGGCGCCCGGCGGCCACCTACTCCGGCGGCATGCGGCGCCGGCTGGACCTGGCCGCCTCGATGATCGGTCGGCCGACCGTGCTGTTCCTGGACGAACCGACCACCGGACTGGACCCGCGCACCCGCAACGAGGTGTGGGTCGAGGTCAAGCGGCTGGTCGGGGACGGGGTGACGGTGCTGCTGACCACCCAGTACATGGAGGAGGCCGAGCAGCTCGCCTCAGAACTGACCGTCGTGGACCGCGGCAAGGTCATCGCGAGCGGCGGCATCGAGGAGCTGAAGGCCAGGGTCGGCGGCCGTACCCTGCGCATCCGTCCGGCCGATCCGCTCCAGTTGCGCCCGCTCGCCGACGCTCTCGACGGCCTGGGCGTCACCGGGCTCGCGAGCGCGGCCGTGGACACCGAGCGGGGTGCCGTCCTGGTCCCGGTCCTCAGCGACGAGCAGCTGACCGCGGTGGTCGGCGCCGTCACCGCGCGCGGCCTCACCCTCGCCTCCATCACCACCGAACTGCCCAGCCTGGACGAGGTGTTCCTGTCCCTCACCGGCCACCGCGCCGGTGCCCCGCAGGACACCGTGCCCGCCGAGACCGCCGATACCCACGAGGAGGCCGCCGCATGAGCTCCGCGACGACCGTGACCACTTCCGGCGAGGCGCCCGGAACGACCGGCGGGCCCGGATCGGCCGACGGGTCCGAAGCGGCTCCCGTGATCAGCGCGGACGGCCGTATCCCGCTCCGTTCCCATCTGCGCCACACCGGCGCGCTGGTCCGCCGCAACCTGCTGTGGATCCGGCAGGACCCGGAGTCCATGTTCGACGCCGTGCTGTTCCCGATCGTCTTCACGCTGCTGTTCGTGTACGTCTTCGGCGGCTCGATCGGGCAGGCGCTGGGCGGCGGGCAGGAGGCGTACGTCCAGTACATCGTGCCCGGCCTGATGGCCATGATGGGCATGAACATGGCCATGGGGGTGGGTACCGGCTTCAACCAGGACTTCAACACGGGTGTCATGGACCGTTTCCGGTCGCTGCCCATCGGCCGCGGCTCGGTGCTCTTCGCCAAGATCACGGTCGAGATACTGCGGATGCTGATCGCCACCACGATCCTCCTGGTCGTCGGTGTCCTGGTCGGCTTCGACATCACCCGCTGGCCCGGACTGTTCGCCGCCGTGGGACTGTCCGTGGTGTTCGGCTCCGCCCTCATGTGGATCTTCATCACGCTGGGCGTGACGATGAAGAACGCGCAGTCGGTGCAGGCGATGGGCTTCCTGGTGCTGATGCCGCTGCAGTTCGGTTCGTCGATCTTCGCGCCGACCGGGTCGATGCCGGGCTGGCTGCAGAGCTTCACCGAGTACAACCCGCTGTCCTCACTGGCGGACGCCGCGCGCGGGCTGATGGTGGGCGGCCCGGTCGCGCACGACCTGTGGATGACGCTTGCCTGGTCGGTGGGGATCACCGCGGTGATGGCACCCATCGCGATCCACAAGTTCCGCACCAAGAGCTGACACCCGGCACCGCCCGGCCCGGCGGGGTGCCCGCCGGGCCGGGCGGCGGGTCGGCTCAGACCAGGGCGGCGGCCTTCTCCGGGGAGAGGGCGGTGCCCTCGGTGTACGCGGCCTCGTAGGCCGGGTCGCCGAGGGCCGCCCGGGTCCGCCGCTCGGCCAGGACGCGCACCTCGCGCTCCATGCGGGCGGCGACATGGCCGGGGGGCAGCAGGGCGTCGGCGGCACCGAGGCAGCGGGCCGCGTCCCGGGCGCGCCGCCCGCCGTCCACCACGGCCAGTACCGTGGCGCCCATGGTCAGATACACCGCGCGCATGTGGGAGGCGATGGCCACGGTCAGCGGATCGCCGGACCGCGCGAGCGCCGCGCGGACGGTGACCAGCGCCTGTTCGTCGTGCCCGTCGACGATGTCCAGCCAGCCCTCGGCCCCGAGGATGAGCGCGTCGAAGACGACGTAGTGCGCGATACGGAACTCCTCGCGCAGCGCTCGCAGTTGGGCCCGCGCCTCGGCGGTCCGGCCGGTCATGCCGAGCCAGCCGGTCAGGAAGAGCCGGGCGGCGGGCATCGCCTCGTTGTGCCCGTCGCCCGGCAGGTCGATGACCTCGCGCAACAGTCGTTCGCCGCGTTCCTCTTCCTCTTCGTCACCTGCCTCCAGCAACGCGCTGCCCAGCCGGGTGGTGAGCACCGCCACCTGGGTGCGGGCCCCGAGGCGTTCGGCGTACTCGATCGCCGCCTCGTAGTCCGCGGCGGCGAGCCGGTACTCCCCGCCGCGTTCGCGTGCCTCTCCGCGCGCGGAGAGCGCCTCGGCGGTGCCCCAGGCGTCCCCGAGACGCCGGTAGATCTCCAGGGCCTCGTCGGCGTCGCGCCGCGCGTCACCCGCCTGGTCGCTGCGGTTGGCGAGGAGGTTGGCCCGCGTCTGCAGGGTGGAGGCCAGCTCCCACTCGAAGCCGGGCGTTTGCCGGCAGGTGCGTACACCGGCGTCGGCGGCGGTGCGCAGCGTGCTCATGTCGCCGGTCAGTATCAGGGCGAACGCCCAGAACGTGCCGGGCGGGCGGCAGGTCTGCGGCAGGCCGGGCTCGTAGGCCGCGGCGATGAGGCGCAGTCTGTGCTGTGCCTGCGGGGTCTGCCAGTCGTCCAACTCCGTGTCCATGCAGGCCATGTGGGCCAGATGCACGCCGCGCCGGGCCTCGGCGAGCACCTCACCGGCCAGCGGCGGCGGGGCGTCGGTGCAGCGCTGCCACAACGCGGCTGCGGGGCGCACCGGTTCGGTGAACGGGTCCGGGCCGAGCGCCATGACCTCACGGCACCAGTTGCGGAGCTCGATCCGTTGGTCGCGCATCTGCCAGTACCAGACCAGCGACAGCGTCAGGCACAGCGCCTCGTGCTCGTCGCGCACGGCGACGGCGCGCCGCAGCGCGGTGCGCAGATTCTCGTACTCACGCTCCAGCCTCTGGATGGCCCCGAGTTGCTTCGGCCCACGCAGCAACGGGTCCGTGGTGCGGGCGAGTTCGCGGTAGTACGTCAGATGCGCACGCTCGGCCCCGGCCCGCTGCCCGGCCTCGTCGAGACGTTCGGCCGCGTACTCGGCGACCGTCTCCAGCAGCCGGTAGCGCATCCCGGCATCACCCGAAGGGGCCGCCACCACAAGGGACTTGTCCACGAGTGACCCGAGCGCGTCCAGGGCCACCGGCCCGCAAACGGCCTCGGCGGCGGCGAGGTCGCAGCCGCCGGCGAAGACGGACAGCCGCCGCAGCACGTCCCGTTCGTCCGCGTCGAGCAGGTCCCAGGACCAGTCGACGACGGCCCGCAGGGTCTGTTGGCGGTGCCGTGCGGTGCGGCTGCCGGAGGTGAGCAGTCGGAAGCGGTCGTCGAGGCGGTCGGCGATCTGGCGCGGGGTCAGCATCCGCAGCCGGGCGGCGGCGAGCTCGATGGCGAGGGGCAGCCCGTCGAGCCGGCGGCAGATCTCCGCGCACGCTTCCGGATCGTCGTCGACGCGGAAGCCGGGGTGGGCGGCGGCCCCGCGGTCGGCGAGCAGTCGCAGCGCGACCGGCTCCGGCAGCGGCTCCACCGGACGCAGCAACTCCCCCGGCACGCCCAGGGGTTCGCGGCTGGTGGCGAGCACGGTGAGGCCGGGGCAGCGTTCCAGCAGTGCCTGGGCCAGCCGGGCGGCGGCCTCCACGACGTGCTCGCAGTTGTCCAGGACGAGCAGCATGCGGCGCCTGCCGCAGTGTTCGGCGAGCCGGTCCAGGGGGTCGTCACCGCGGTCGGCTCCTGCCGCCCGCATGCTCTCGACGCCTGCGCCGTACAGCACGGTCTCGCGGGCACCGACGGCGGTGACCACCGCCTCGGGGACGTCGGCGGGGTCGTCGACCGGGGCGAGTTCGGCCAGCCACACCCCGTCCGGACTGTGCTGCCGGACGGCCTCGGCGGCCTCCTGCGACAGCCTGGTCTTGCCGGCCCCGCCCGGCCCGAACAGGGTGACCAGCCGGGCGGCGGCGAGATCGTGGCGGATCGCCTCGATGTCGGCCTCCCGGCCGACGAAGGAGGTCAACCGGGCCCGCAGGTTGCCGGGCGGCCGGGGGGACCCGGAGGGCGGCTGCGGCGCGGGCCTGTCCGGGCTCAGCAACTCGACGTGCAGGGCGCGCAGTTCACCGCCGGGATCGGAACCGAGGCGGTCCGCAAGCAACCGCCGCACGTCCTCGTAAGCGGCCAGCGCCTCGGCGCTGCGGCCCGCGTCGCGCAGGGCCCGCAGCCGCAGCGCCTGCAGGGGCTCGTCGAGCGGATGGCTGTCGCACAGGGCGGTCAACTCGGGCAGCGCCTGCTCGGCCCGGCCGAGGGCGAGGGCCGCGCCGTGCCGGGCGCGCAGGGCGTCCAGGCGCCGGGTGTCGAGCCTGGCCGCCTCGGCGGCGCGGTCGGGCAGGTCGGCGAGGGCGGGACCGTGCCACAGGGCGAGGGCGTCGTCGAGCACGGCGCCCGCCTTGGCCGGGTCCCCGTCGGACAGCGCGCGCAGGCCCTCTGTGGCCAGCCGCTCGAAACGGTGCAGGTCGATGTCGTCGGGCGCGGCCGTGAGCCGGTAGCCGCCGTCCTCGGAGGCCACCGCGTCCGCGCCGAGCGCCCGGCGCAGCCGCCCCACCAGTGCTTGCAGCGCCCCCGTCGCGTCGGCCGGCGGGTCTCCGTCCCACACCTCGTCGACGAGCAGCCGCACCGGCACCGTACGGCCCGCCCGCAGCGCGAGCACGGTCAGCAGCGCACGCAGCCGCGCCCCGCCGACCGGGACGGTGGTGCCGTCGGGGCGGAGTGCCTGTGTGGTGCCGAGAACGCGATAACGCACGAGGCCCATTGTCTCCGGTGGTGCGGGGGCGATCACAGGTCGGGGCGGCGACCCGGTCGGGGCCGGGGCGGTGGCGGGCCGGAGCCGACGGGGTCCGGGCGCCCTCGTCCCACCCTCTCCGGAACCGGTGGTCGGCGCGAGACGTTTTCCGGGTGCGCCCGGTACGGTCGGGCAGTCCGTCCCGCGTGCCGCCGTGCGCCCGCCGAGCAGTCCAGGGAGCCCCATGACCACCGCCGCCACCCGCCGCAGCGACCGGAGGGTCAGCCCCGTGTTCCTGGGCATCCTGGCCGTCACCGCGGTCACGGGATGGGCCACCTGGACCGGGTTCGCGGACCGGCCCGGCTTCGCCGCGTTCCTGTTCGTGACCGCCGCCTGGATCGTCTCGCTGTGCCTGCACGAGTACGCGCACGCGCGCACCGCGCTGCACAGCGGCGACATCTCGATCGGCGCGAAGGGCTACCTCACGCTGAACCCGCTGAAGTACACCCATGCCCTGCTGAGCATCGTGCTCCCCGTGGTGTTCGTGATCATGGGTGGCATCGGTCTGCCGGGCGGAGCGGTGTTCATCGAGCGGGGCCGGATCCGGGGCCGCTGGCGGCACAGCCTGATCGCGGCGGCGGGTCCCCTGACGAACGTCCTGTTCGCGGCGGTGTGCACGGCACCGTTCTGGCTGGACGCACTGGACGGCGTACCGGTCCACTTCCGGTTCGCGCTGGCGTTCCTCGCGCTGCTCCAGGTGACGGCCGCGATCCTGAACTTCCTGCCGGTACCGGGACTGGACGGCTACGGCGTGCTCGAGCCCTGGCTGTCGCACGGGTTTTGGCGGCAGGTGGAGCCGTTCGCGCCGTTCGGCCTGCTGTTCGTGTTCGCGCTGCTGTGGCTGCCCGCGGTGAACGGTGTGTTCTTCGACGTGGTCGACTCGGTCCTGTCGGCCCTGGGCATCCACGAGACCGAGACGTACTGCGGCCTGGAGCTGTTCCGCTTCTGGCAGGACACGAACGGGCTCTGCTCGGTCGGCGCGTGACGGAACCGGCCGTCAGCGGCTGATGCCGGAGCCGGCCGTCAGCACGTGGCGGAGTGGTCCGCCTGGGCGGCCTGTGCCGCCCGCAGTTCCTTCTGCGCCCGGGCGCGCCGCACGTAGTACCAGGTCATGTTGGACGACAGGCCCACGAGCAGGATCCAGACGACGCCCAGCAACCAGTTGCCCCGGGCGAAGGACACGACGGTCGCGGCGACGGCGAGGAGGCAGACGATGAGGGCGTAGAGAGCGAGGCGGGGCATGGCGGCTGGGCTCCTGTCGGGGGACACTGCTTCGTCGACCAGTGTCCCCCATCACCTCATACGTCCGTGACGCGGAGCCCGGCGTGTGCCTTGTAGCGGCGGTTGACGGAGATCAGGTTGGCGACCAGCGCCTCCACCTGGTGGGCGTTGC
>NZ_JBFAKH010000026.1:0-105082 GCF_040655635.1 Streptomyces sp. NPDC050388 | reverse complement strand
GCGACGGCGAAGACGCGCAGTGCACGGCGGTGATCCGGTTCGGTCGGGGCTTTCCTTCGGCGTCCCGCACCTCGCAACTTCCCGGTGCTCCCGGTGGAGCTGTGCCGGACCGTCGGCAGGAGCTGACGAACGCCGGGGGCACTTCGGGCAAGGCCATGACCGATCGCCGCACAGACCCGGACCCGTACCGGGAATCGTAAGGACCGCGGATCGGGTGGCGGCGTTGGGCGGCGTCGCGGACGTCCTGGGGAAAGCGGTCGCCGGCCACATGGTGTCGGCCCTTGGTCCGACCGACCGCGGTGAGGATGCCCGCCTTGACGAGGGCCTGCATGTCACGAGTGGCCTGCTGGGAGTTCAGCCCTTCGCTCCTCTCGTGGCGTGAGCGGCGCACGCGTCCGGCCAGGGCCACTTCGTGGAGGGCGGCGACCTGCCGTTCGCTGACATCCAGGGCGTCAGCGTGCTGGTCGAGCAGAACCCAGACGTCGGTGGAACGCCGCACACGGTGCTGCACTCGCTGTGCCTGCTCGTGATGGGCGCGCGAGTCGAAGCGGATCCACGGACCGGTGTCGCGCTGCGGCGAGCAGACGGGTCCGCCGACTTCGCGGAGCACCTTGTGGTGGTCCCAGGTGTTTCCAGGCATGCCGAGCCGCTCCTCGAGGGAGGGGAACTCAGGCGCAAGAACGCGCCGACGGGCGATGACAAGGGTTTGCGGGCCGCGGGACATGCGGCCGTCGCCGTCCTCCCACGGGTGGATCTTCACCAGGTCGAGGTGAGCCATCGCGGCGCGGATCAAGGGATCCGCGCCGAGGTCGCCCTCATTGAGCCAGTCGACCGGTTCTCCAGTGAGAGCCGGGAGTTGATCCTCGTGGGGCCCCTCGTGTTCCGTGCTGAGCGGATCACCCGCGGCGAAGGGGAGGGCCGGACCGGCCGGCCCTCCCCTGTGTGCCGGGAGTTACTCGGTGACCTCGTGGTCGTGGCCCTCGTGCAGGCCGCCGCCGCTGCCCGCCGAACCCTTGGTGTTCCGCGGCGCCACCGGCTTGCTCAGCAGGCTGGTGTCCCAGGCGTACTGGCCCGCCGCATTGGCGATGACGTCGATGTTGACGTCGAACGCCTTCATGTCGATGTTCTTCAGGTTGTCGCAGGCGGCGTGGTAGCAGGCGTCGTACGCGACACCGACCTTGCCGCCGTACGCCTTCGCCTGCTCGGCCGTCTTGATGCCCTCGGCACCGGTGAAGGTGCCGCCCGAGGGGATGCCCACCTCGATGAACGGCCCGTAGTCCGACCGGCCGGTGAAGTCGGTGCCCTCGTGCGGGATGCGCCGGCTGTCCAGGTAGTCGGTGATCTGCCGCTCCAGTTGCGCCGAGCCCTCCGGACCGGGGCCGGCACCGACCTGGTCGGAGTCGTCGCCGTCGTAGACGAACTGGGCGTAGTTCGGCGAGGCGATCATGTCGAAGTTCAGGTACAGCTTGACCTTCGCACGGTCCGCCGCCGAGAGGCTGTCGACGTACGCCTCCGAGCCCAGCAGGCCGAACTCCTCAGCCGACCACCAGCCGAAGCGCACCTTGTTCTTGGTCTTCTCGTGGGCGAGGTTCAGGGCCACCTCGAGGATGCCGGCGGAGCCGGAGCCGTTGTCGTTGATGCCCGGGCCGTCCGCCACCGAGTCCAGGTGGGCGCCGAACATCACCACGTTGTCGGCGGCGCCGCCCTTGGTCTCGGCGATCACGTTGTAGGTGCGCCGGGTCTCCGAGAAGGTGCGGATCTCCAGGTTGACGGACACCGCGCCGGCGGCGGCCTTGGCCGCGAGCGCCTCGCCGTCCGCCTGCGTGACGCCGCCTGTCGGGATCTTGGCGACGGCGGGGTCTCCCAGGGTGCCGCTGAGCGCGCCCTCGGTGTTGTTGTAGATGATCGCGCCGACCGCGCCCGCGCCGGCGGCGGCCTCCTGCTTCTCCGCGAAGGTGCAGCCGCCGCGCTTGATCAGCGCGACCTTGCCGGTGAACGTCCCGGAGGCGTAGTCCCCCGGCTCGCAGCCGGTGGTGTCGTCGACCGGCACCACCGCGACCGGGGCGGTGATGCCGCCGACCGGGCTGCTGGCGGAGTACGTCATGGCGGTCACCGGGACGTCCTGCTGCTGCGGCGACACCACCCGCAGGCTCTGCGCCAGCGTCTCGGTGAACGGGAAGTCGAACTCGTTCCGGGTCACCGAGTACCCGGCCTTCCGCAGCAGGCCTTCGACGTACTCGGCCGACTTCCGGTGTCCCTCCGACCCGGCCACCCGGGTGTTCCCGTTCTTGTCGGCGATCCGCTGGAACTGTCTCAGATGCTCGTGGGCATCCTTGGCGTCGCTCTTCTTGACGAGCTTCTTCGCGAGCTTGGCAGCCTCCTTGGCAGGGTCGCTGTGGGCGGAGGCGGTGCCCGAACCGATCAGCAGCAGCGGCGTTATGAGCCCTGCGACGGATACGGCGACTACCGTGGTGCGGCGGTTCCGAGCGTTCAAAGCGCTTCCTTCCGGCGGTCCATGAGGAACGGGCGTAAAACCGAAGACAGGCCGAACGATGTGCGGCGGTACTCCGGGCAGGCAGGGATGGCTGGATCGCTCTGCCCCTGCCACCGGCAAGGAGAAAGGTATCTGCTCACTAAACGCTTGGTAATGGGTTGACGGGAATCTTCGGCGTCGACATCACCCGTACGCACTGACCGGCCCTCGTTACAACGAAGTTGACCGGAAGTCACCGGCACCGGCCGGTGCCGCATCAGGCGGCGTTCGCCCCGTGGCGGTGTGTCACCCGGTTGCCGTGCCCCGTTCCCTGCGGAGGGTTCTGTCAGGCCGCCCCGGCGGCGGCGAGCACCTCGTCCGCCAACGGCTTGTCGAGGGCCGCGTGGACCAGGCCGTCCGCCAGCCGGGGCACCTCACGGGCGGAAACGAGGCTGCTCAGCCTGTCGGGCGAGGCCGGCAGTCCGAGCCGCCGGGCGCCGTCCAGTGCCTTGCGGTCGATGTACGGCGCGTACTCCGGCCACACGCCCTGCACATCACGCAGGAAGATGTCGACCCCGGTGGGCCCGATCCCGGGTATGTCCATCAGGGCCTTCTTCGGGTCGGGTTCCTCACGCAGTCGGCGCAGATCGCCGCCGTGGCGCTCCAGCAGCAGTTCGGCTCCCTTGCCCAGCATCGTGGAGGTCCGCTCGTCGTAGCGTCGGTAGCCGCCCTCGCCGAGTGCGTCGACGCGCTGCTGCCAGGAGGCGTCCGCCATCGCCCGCGGGGTGCGCATGCCGGCGTCGAACAGCGCCCTGGCCGCCGCCACCGCGGTGCCGGACCTGATGGGAGCGCTGAGGAGGATCGCGAGCACGAGCGTCTGGTACAGCGGCGCCGGGGTGTTGCGCAGCCGGATGCCCGCCTGCGCCGCATAGGTGCGCCGCTGCCGGTCGAGCAGTGCGCGCGCCACGGCTTCGTCCGTCGCGCCGGCCGTCTTTTCACCGGTCTTCCCCGTGGCTTTCGTAGTCATCGTCCGGTCACCCATTCGACGGTTCAGCGGTTCACCGGTGAGTCGGTCCCCCCGGCTTTCCCTGGGAGGCATCACCCACCTCGTTCGAGTACCCCTCCTCGTTCGATGAGTTCCTGCCGGGTCGCGGGGCTGTGCCGGTGACGTCACAGGACGTCGTACGACGCCGCCCGGCCGTCTTCGAGCTGGTCGCCCGGCAGGGCCTTCCGGGACGAGCTGCCGGTCCGGGAGAAGGCCACACCCGCGAGGGCGACGCCCTCGCTGCCCCGGGCCTGACGACGCTTCCCACCTCGGACCCCGGGGATCCCCTCGCCCCGTGCGGCTCTCGCATCACCGTCATCCCGGTCTGACGCCGACGTCCCGACGGGGTCGCACGGCTTCGCGGATCGTTCGGTGGCGCGCCACCTGCTGGAAGAGGACCCTGGATGCAGGGGCGACGTGATGGAGAGACGCCATGACCCGGACCAGCACAAGCCGCAAGGCGCACACACCGTTCTTTTCCCGCCCCGGCGTCCGCCGCCTCACGCCGTTCGTCCTGATCACCGCGATCGCTCTGATCTTCATCTTCGAGAACCGCGCGAGTGTCGAGATCCGGCTCCTCATTCCGATGGTGACCATGCCGCTGTGGGGCGCCCTCCTGATCGCCTGGGGCCTCGGCATGCTCGCCTGTCTCTTCACCGTGCGCCGACGCTCGAACCGGCGCTCATGACGGACGGGGTGAGTTCCTGCGTCGGCACCGCGTCCCTCCCGAACGGTTTACCGTCGGCGGTGCGGGCTACGCGGGCGGTGCGACACACCGCCGACGCAGGACCCGGAGGTTCCCATGACCACGCGGATACGTGACGTGATGTCGCCCGGCACGGCCGCCGTCGAGCCCATGACCACGGTGGCGCGAGCCGCCCGGCTGATGCGTGAGCAGGACATCGGCGACGTCCTGGTGACGTACGACTGTGATCTGTTCGGCATGCTCACCGACCGGGACATCGTGATCCGGACCCTCGCCGAGGGCCTCGACCCCGCCGTCACGTCCGTCGGCTCGGTGTGCACCCGCCCGCCGGTGGTGACCCTGGCGCCGGACGACACCACCGATCACGCGATCGACCTGATGCGGCAGTACGCCGTGCGTCGCCTGCCGGTGGTGGAGCACGGGGGCTGCCCGGTCGGCATCGTCAGTCTCGGCGACCTCGCCACCACCGACGACCCGCACTCGGCCCTGGCGGGTGTCAGCAGGGCCGCCCCCAACCGTTGACGGAGGTGCAGCGTGCGCGACGAAGAGCCCGACGCGACGACACGGGAGGCGCCGAGGGCGCGCTCCGGGTCGATCGGCCGGCGTTGGCCGCGAACGGGTACCGAACCGATCACCGCCCGCAGTCCGCTCCGGCTGCGGCTGCTGCTGGCGGGTGCCTTCCTGCCGCTCTTCACCGCGGCAGCCGTGCTCTTCGGCCTCTGGGCGGCGGAATCCGGGCCCGGCGACAGCCCCGGCCGCGGCGAGCTGGTCGTGATCACGGTCATATGCGGTGTGCTCGCCCTGTCGGCGGCGGCCGATCTGGGGGTCGTGATCCGTCGGCTGCGGCGCGAGCGGGAAGCCGGGGCCTCAAGGTAGCGGGGCAGCGAGGAAAAGGGTGAGGCGGATGTTCTCCCGAGTGTGCACGGTGCCCGCCGACGACATCGAGCTGACGGGCGACCTCGACGTGCCGACGTCCGCGCGGGCGGTCGTGCTGTTCGCGCACGGCAGTGGCAGCTCCCGGCACAGCCCGCGCAACCGTGCGGTCGCCGCCGAACTGCGTACCGCGGAGCTCGGCACCCTGCTGATCGACCTGCTCACCGAGGAAGAGGAGCGGCGTGACACGGTGACCGGCGAGCATCGCTTCGACATCGCCCTGCTGGCCCGCCGTCTGGTGGCCGCGATCGACTGGCTCGAGGTCCGGTCCGAGACCCGGGGCCTTCCCGTCGCCCTGTTCGGCGCCAGTACCGGTGCGGGCGCGGCCCTGGTCGCCGCCGCCGAGCGGCCTGCCCGGGTGCTGACCGTGGTGTCGCGCGGCGGACGGCCGGACCTGGCGGGCGACGCCCTGGAAGCCGTACGGATGCCGGTCCTGCTGATCGTCGGCGGGCGGGACGACCAGGTGATACGGCTCAACCAGGAAGCGGCCCGCAGGCTGAGCGGTCCGCACACCCTGCGGATCGTGCCGGGTGCCACCCACCTGTTCGAGGAGCCCGGCGCGCTGGAACAGGTCGCCGAGGCCGCCCGCCGGTGGTGCGACGAGCAGCTGCGGGCCGCGGCCGGCTGAGGGGCCCGGGACAGCCGTCCGCCTCGGATCCGGGCCCGGGTCCGGGTCCGCTCAGCCGTCCGTCGCCGGCCGGGTGGCGGTCGCCGGCCAGCGGCGGGCGGTGAGGCGTACGTCCTCGTCCGTCCCGTACGCGCGGAAGGCGTCGGCGGCGGTCCGCCGGGCCCGGTCGACGGCTTCGGAGCCGCGTCGCGCAGCCAGTGGCGCACAGGCCCCGGCCGAAGAGGAAGCGGGCGGCGTCCTCCGCGTCCGCGCCCCACCTCTGCGGAACTTCGGCCGGCTCGGCGACGGCCGTGTCGAAGCCGGCGTCGCACAGGACGTGTGTGGTGCGTGCGGGGTCCGCGAAGGAGGCGGGGCCGGTCTCCGTCTCCTCGGACGGACCGGGCAGGGGCACGTGCTCGGCGACGGCCGCGAAGATCACCGACTGGTCCGTCCGCTCGAAGGACCGCGGGCAGACGGAGGCGAGCCGTCCGCCCGGCCGCAGGGCGCGTCCGATGTGCGCGAACGCGGTGACCGGATCGGCGAAGGACATGCCCCCGAAGCGGCTCAGGGCGACGTCGAAGGCGGCTTCCTCGAACCGGTGCACCTGGACGTCTGCCTGGATGTGGGAGACGTGGCCGGGGTGTTCCGCGGCGGCGCTCGCGCGGGTCCGCTCCAGCATGGGCGCGGACAGGTCGACGCCGACGGCACGGTCCGCGGTGCGGCGGCCGGCCGGGTCAGGTGTGCGTTGCCGCAGCCGATGTCGAGGACCCTGTCCGTGTCCCGGACGCGGGCGGCGTCCAGGAGCGGGGTGTCGGCGGGGGCGTTGAGCGCGTCGTGACGCGACCGGTGTCCGGCCCGATGCCGGCCCCCGCGATGCTGCCGTCGGTGCTCGCCTTCCTGGCGCTGCAGCGCTCGTTCATCCGGGGGCTGACGTCGGGAGCGGTCAAGGGATAGGGAAAAGAGCAAGAACAGAGACAGGAACACGGACAGGAACACGGACAGGGACAGGCGCGGGGAGTCGGCCCGCTCCGGACTCCGGCACCTGGCGGGCTGACCGGGCGGGCCGGCCGGACGGCGGCCGTTCAGCCGGCGTGGGCCGCCGACCGGGTCGGCGGGGCCGGTGCACCCGGTTCCGGGACGGGCGTGGACGTGATCTCGATGAGTTCGCCCTGCCGGACGCGGGCGTAGAACCACCGTGCGTCCTTGACGCTCAGGCCCAGCCAGCCGGTCTTCGCGCCGAGGGCGCCCAGGTGCTTGGCGCCGCCGGCCAGGGCGCCCGCGTAGACCGGCATCCGGTTGCCGGTACTCAGCTCCACCACGTACGGGACCTCGGCGCCACGGCGGTTCTCGGCCCTCGGGTCGCCCGGCAGCGTCATGGCCTCGTGCTTGGCGCGCACGGTCAGCCGGTGGCCGGCAGGCAGCGCGGCGACGGCGTGCGAGTCGACACGCATGACGTGGCCGCCGATCGTGAGCGTGCGGCGGCCCAGGTCGAGGAAGCCGTCCGTGGCGGAGGCCGAGCGGGTGGGCGCCCCGGCGGGCGCCGACGTGCCGGAGGTCGTCGGGGTACCGGATTCCTGGGCGCCGGCCGAGGCGGCCGGGACGTGACGGTTCGGGCCGGGCTCCTCGGCGTGCACGGTGAGTCCGATCGTCGTCAGCACACAGACCGCCGTGGTCACCGTGCCGAACGCGACCGCGGTCCGGCGGCGCCGGGCGCGGCGCCGCGCCCGGATGCGCACCTCGGCGGCCGGCACGGGCGGCGGGGCTTCGTGGTCCGCCGCCAACTCGCGCAACGCGGTGGTGAGTTCATCCGACACGGCCGCCCTCCCTCCAGGCCGGGTCAGCGGCCTCGTCCACCGCCAGCTCCCTGGCCAGTGCCGCCCGCCCCCGGGACAGCCGGGTCTTGACCGTCCCCACGGGCGCGCCGGTCTCGGAGGCTACCTGCTCGACCGTGAGGTCGCACAGATGGTGGAGGACGACGGCCATGCGCTGGGTTTCCGGCAGTCGGCGCAACGCGGCCACCAGCGCGGTGCGTTCGGGGCCGGGGCCGGGGGTCGACTCCGGCGGTGCGGAATGGCGCACCAGCTCCAGCCAACGCCTCGCCCGTCTCCAGCGGCTGACCGCCAGCCGCATGGCGACCGTACGGACCCACGCCTCGGGCGCCCCGTCGGCCCGGAGCTTGTGACGCCGGTCCCAGGCCCGTACGAACGCCTCCTGGACCACGTCCTGGGCCTCGCCCAGATCCCCGGTGAAGGCGAAGAGCTGCCCGGTCAGACGGGGGAACGCGGCCGCGTAGAAAGCGTCGAACTCGTCCTCGGTCATGCCCTCCGCCGGTGTCCGTGAATGTCCCTTGCGACCCGGCCGTCCCTGTCACACGTGCGCAGGTACCGCAGATCACGCACATGGAAGCACAGCCCTGAGAGAAGACGCCGAACACGGGTCCGAGGATCCATCGACCGCCGTACGGGTGAGCCCGCACCGCGACAGGCCCGGGACAGGCCCGGCAGGTCAGCCCGCTCGGCCGGTTCCGCCCGCCCCGTTCACAGCCGGGCCCACGTGTTCCGGTCCCGTGCCATCGCGTGCAGGGCCTCCACGTCGGCCGGTTTCAGCACTCCCCCCAGACGGCCCAGGCCCTCCACGTCGCCGTCCGTCAGGACGCGCACCTCGCGCGGCGGAGTCGCCACCGTCACGTGGGACGCGCCGACCAGGACCAGCACCGGACGGGCCTCCGCGGTCAGGGCGTACGAGACCCGGTCGGCGTCGGCGCGGAGGCGGCGCAGCAGGGGGCGCGGCTCGCGGCGGCCGAGGGCCACCTCGGGGTCGGCGACCGTCACCCGCTGCTTGTGGGCGTACAGGGCGTGGACGGCGTACAGCCCGCCGGGGCCGATGAGCAGGTGGTGGACGCGGTCACCGCCGGGGAGCGGCACCGAGTGCAGGGTGCGTACGCCCAGGCCGTCCATGCGGTCCAGGGCCTCGCCCACCGCCCGCTCCGCCGTGAGCGCCTGCCGGCGCGGGTCGGCGCGGAAGCGGTGGGCCGGGCCGGGGTCGCGGTCGAGGGCGATCAGCAGGGCCTCGCCCGGGCGGTTCGGCGCGAGATCGTCGTCGGGGTGCAGGGAGAGTCTGGCCAGCTCGGCGGGGGTGGGGACGGGGGGCGGGCCGACCGAGACCGGGCCGGTGAGGAAGGGGCCGAGCGCTTCGAGCACATCCGTCTCGTGCTCCTCGCCGAGCACGTTGACCCTGGCCGACTCACGGTCGTACCAGGCGAGGTTCCTGCCGTCCGGGAGACAGACGTACAGCCGCTCCTGGCCGTGCCGCCAGGCCGGTATGACGCGCAGACCGTTCATGCACCATCACCCCATGTTCCATGGGAACAGGCGGGTGCCCCCGGGGCAAGAACACGGATACCTTTGAGAGGACTCAGGCGGCGATGTCGGTGATGTCGGTGATGTTGGGGAGGCACCGTTGCACACCCGCAGGAACCCATCCGATGTACCGGCACCGGACAGTCCGTGGAACGAGATCGCGCCCGGCCTGTGGATGGGCGGGCACGAGTTCAGGGGCCGGTCGGGGCAGCTGGAGCTCGCAGTGGTCCGACAGGAGTTCGATCTTGTGCAGACGCTGCTGCGGCTGCCGGGGCACGGGCCCGGTCCCGGGGTCGAGCACCATGTCTGGCCCATCCCGGACGGGCCGCTCGACGGAACGCAGCTCCTGGGGGTCATGCGGCTCGCCGAGGCGGCGTGCGAGGCGCTGGACGACGGCCGCAAGGTCCTCGTGCGTTGCTACCACGGGTACAACCGCTCCGGCCTGGTCGTCGCACACGCGCTGATGCGCCGGGGCAGCTCCGCCGATGCGGCCATCCAACTGATCCGGGCCCGCCGTTCGGGCTGGGCCCTGCACAACGAGCTGTTCGCCGACTACCTGCGAGCGGGGCTGACGACGGCCCGGCTGCTGGAGGAACTCACCGATTGACATCCTCGCCCGGTGAACGGGGGCGATTCCCGCCTACCGCGCCGTTGAAGGCCGCGGTGTCGGGTGGGTTCCCGCTTCGCCGCGCGGTGCCGGGACGAGTCCCGGTCTCACCTGCGCTCCACGGGCTGACACGGCCAGTCCGGCCGCCTTGGCGACGTTGACCGCCGCGTTCACATCCCAGCCCAGGACCGCCCCACAGGCTCCACAGGTCCACACACGGACGTGCAGAGGCTTGGGGCCGTCCTGGACGCCGCATACGGAGCCACACCTGCAAGGTGGGCTCAAAGCGGCCGATCCGGACGAAGGTGCGCCCGTACCGGGCTGCCTTGTACTCCAGCATGGCCACGAACGCCGACCATCCGGCGGCAACCACGGCGACCGGGGCAAGTTCAAGGGCGTCGTCACAGCCCACTCGCCGGCCCTGCGCAGCTCGCCGCACCGCGGCTCCCGCGTCATCCGCTACGCCCGCAAGGGCGAAGTCGTCTCGATCCACTGCAAGGTCGGCGGGGACTCCGTGCAGGGCGATTCGCTCCGGTACCTCCTCACCGACGGCACCTGGGCCTGGGGCCCCGCCCGCCATATCGACAACATCGGACCCGCGCCACGCTGGCGCTGACACGCAAACCACCTAAGACGCCACATATGGGTAAGTTCCGCACATGAGCAAGGCCGGAATCTCCCTGACGACGGTTGATCCGCCCACGTCCGCTGCTCCCCTCCCCCGGCGCCGTGGCATCGAACTCGCCCTCATCGTCCTGGCCGTCCTGCTGTCGGTGTTCGGCTACTGTGCCGTCGGACTCGCCAGGAACGGCTCCGTCCCGCCCGGCGCCGCCGGTTACGGCGCCGGGCTCGGCGTGCTCGCCCTGGTCGCGCATCTCGCGATGCGCTTCCGGGCCCCCTGGGCCGACCCGCTGCTGCTGCCCATCGCCGTCCTGCTCAACGGGCTCGGTCTGGTGCTGATCTACCGGCTCGACCTGGAGACACCCGGCGACCGGGCCGCCCCGACCCAACTGGTGTGGTCGACGCTGGGGGTGGCGCTGTTCATCACGGTCGTCCTGCTGCTGCGCGACCACCGGATGCTCCAGCGCTTCACCCGCGCCTGTGCCGCCTCCGCGCTCGTCCTGCTCACGGTGCCGATCCTCTTCCCGGCGGTGAACGGGGCCCGTATCTGGATCCGGGTCGCCGGATTCTCCATCCAGCCGGGCGAGTTCGCGAAGGTACTGCTCGCGGTGTTCTTCGCCGCGTACCTGGCTCAGAACCGGGCCGCGCTCACCTACGCCGGCCGCAGGGTCTGGGGGCTCCAGCTGCCCACCGGCCGGGTGCTCGGACCGATCGTCGCGGTGTGGTTGGTGAGCGTGGGCGTGCTGGTACTGGAGCGGGATCTCGGCACGTCTCTGCTGTTCTTCGGCCTGTTCGTCGTCCTGCTGTACGTCGCCACCGGCCGCACCGGCTGGCTCGCCGTCGGCCTGCTGCTGGCCTCGCTGGGCGCGGTGGCCGTGGGCCGGCTGGAGCCGCATGTGCACAGCAGGATCGAGACCTGGCTGCATCCGTTCGCCTCGATCGAGGCGGGCGAGGGCCCGAACCAGCTCGCGCAGTCCCTGTTCGCCTTCGCGGAGGGCGGGCTGCTCGGTACCGGGCTGGGGCTCGGGAACTCCGTGCTCATCGGCTTCGCGGTCAAGTCCGACTTCATCCTGGCCACGGCGGGCGAGGAACTGGGGCTGGCCGGTCTCTGCGCGATCTTCCTGCTGTACGGGCTGCTGGTGGAGCGCGGCTACCGCACGGGGCTGGTGCTGCGCGACCCGTTCGGCCGACTGCTCGCCGTGGGGCTCGCCGCGATCGTGGCACTCCAGGTGTTCGTCATCGCGGGCGGGGTGACCGGGCTGATCCCGCTGACCGGGATGGCGATGCCGTTCCTGGCGCAGGGCGGTTCGTCGGTGGTCACCAACTGGGCGATCGTGGCGCTGCTGGCCCGGCTGAGCGATTCGGCACGGCGCCAGGGGAAGGGGTGCCGTCCGGGGGGCGGAGGTGCCGGGTCGTGACGCGGTACATCCGGCACGCCGCCGTCTTCTGCGCACTGCTGCTGCTCGCCCTGCTGCTGAACGCCACGCGCGTGCAGGTGCTGCGGGCCGACGCCTACGACGACAACCCGGCCAACCGCCGTGACGCCATCGCCCGCTACGGCCAGCCGCGCGGGGACATCCTGGTCGACGGCCGACCGGTCACCGGTTCGCGGGACACCGGGGAGCATCTGCGCTACGAACGGACCTATGGTGCCGGGCCGTTGTACGCGCCGGTGACCGGGTACGCCTCGCAGGAGTACGGAACCACCCTGCTGGAGGAGGCGGAGGACGGACTGTTGTCCGGCACCGCCCCGGTGCTCCAGCCGCTGCCTTTGTGGAACGACTTCACGCGCTCGCGCAACGCGGGCGGAAACGTCGTCACGACGATCGACCCGGCCGCGCAGCGGGCCGCGTACGAGGGGCTGCGCTCGCGCAAGGGCGCGGTGGCGGCGGTGGAGCCGTCGACCGGACGGATCCTGGCGCTGGTGTCCGTCCCGTCGTACGACCCGGAGCTGCTGTCCGGGAACGGGGCGGCGGCGCGCGGCGCCTGGGAGCGGCTGAACGCCGATCCGGACAAGCCGATGCTGAACCGGGCGGTGCGGCAGACGTATCCGCCGGGGTCGACGTTCAAGGTGGTCACCGCGGCGGCGGCGCTGGACGCGGGCGCGGTCACCGACCTCGACGCACCGACCGACTCCCCCGACCCGTACATCCTGCCGGGGACGACGACACGGCTGACGAACGAGTCCCGGGGCTGTGCGGACGCCTCGGTGCGGGAGGCGTTCACCTGGTCCTGCAACACCGTGTTCGCCAAGCTGGGCGTGGCCACGGGCCTGGCGGACCTGACGACCACGGCCGAGGGCTTCGGCTTCAACGACGGCGGGCTGCGGGTGCCGTTCGCGGTGGCGCGCAGCACCTTCGACACCACGATGGACCGGGCTCAGCTCGCGCTGTCGTCGATCGGGCAGTACAACACGCGGGCCACCCCGCTGCAGATGGCGATGGTCGCGGCGGCCGTCGTCAACAACGGGCAGGTGCGGGAGCCCTATCTGGTGGAGCGGACGACCCGGGCGGGCGGCGGCACGGTGTCGACGGCCGGCTCGCGTCCGACGCGGCGTGCCATGTACCCGTCGACGGCGCTGCGGATGCAGGAGCTGATGCGGGGGGTGGTGGAGGGGGGCACCGGCGCGAACGCCGCCATCCGGGGTGCCGTGGTCGGCGGCAAGACCGGCACCGCCCAGCACGGCATCGGCAACTCCGGTACGCCGTACGCCTGGTTCGTGTCCTGGGCGCAGGGCGACGGGGACGCGGAGGCGAAGGTCGCGGTGGCGGTGGTGGTGGAGGACGCGGCGGCGAACCGCCGGGAGATCAGCGGCGGCGGAACAGCGGCGCCGATCGCACGGGCGGTGATGGAAGCGGTGCTGAACTCATAGGCAGGGAAGCCCGCTTGGTGAGACAGGGGCTACCGAAGCGTCCCGTTCCCGGCTTACCTTCCGGTGCATGACCGAAGCCGGCACCACCCATGAACTCGCCCAGGTGAACATCGCCCGTCTCAAAGCCCCGTTGGACTCGCCGCAGTTGAAGGACTTCGTCGACCACCTCGATCTGGTGAACGCGGACGCCGAGGCCGCCGACGGCTTCGTCTGGCGCCTGCAGAGCGAGGAAGGGAACGCCACCGACGTGTCGGTCTTCGGCGACGCGTGGCTGATCGTCAACATGTCGGTGTGGCGGGACACCGACGCCCTGACCGCGTACATGTACCAGGGACGGCACCGGGAGATGCTGGGGCGGCGCACAGAGTGGTTCGAGCGGGTGCGGGAGGCGATGACGGCCCTGTGGTGGGTCCCGAAGGGCCACCGCCCCACGGTGGCGGAGGCGGAGGCGCGCCTGCTGCACCTGCGCGCCCACGGCCCGACGCCCTACGCGTTCACGCTCCGAACGTCGTTCCCGGACGGCTCGGCCTGACGGCGGTGAGGTCGATGTCGATGGGGAAGGGGACGGTGAGCTTGAGGCGGTTGTGGAAGATGCCCATGGGCACGTACACCTTGGTCGCGGCGTCCAGCTCGTAGACGTAGACCACGGGGAGCCCGTCGTTCTCCTCGACGCGCCAGAAGTGCGCGATACCCGCGGCCGCGTATTTGCGGGGCTTGGCCTCGCGGTCCCGCTCCACCGAGTCCTTGGAGACGACCTCGATAGCGATCACCACGTCCTCCGGCCGATACCAGGTCTGACTCGGGCCGGTGTCGGCGTCTGCCCGGAACACCAAAACATCGGGCTCCGGCCGATTGCGCTGGTTGAGCTTGATGGTCATCTCACGGATGACGTCAAGCTCGTCCGGCACCTGAGCCAGCAAGGCGTTATCCAGCAGGCGAATGACACGTGAGTGGAAATTGGTCTGCGGACTCACGAAGACAAGGCTCCCGTCGATCAGCTCCGTGTGCGGAGGCAGGTTGGGAAGCTTGTCGAGGTCGTCCGCTGTCCAGCCGTCCTCGGGCGGACGGGGCCACTGATAGTCGTCGTCCAGTTCGGAGTCGCGTGCGGCGCTCATGATTGCTCCCATGCGCTGGAGTCTGACCGGCACGGTCAGCCTACCCAGGGTGAACGCCGATTCGCCGCTCCATGAGGTGATCCGGAGGGCGCACCATTGACGCCCGCGAGAAGGGGAGCCTCCGCCGACAAGTCGAGCACAGGGGATTGACGGGCTTGCTGACAAGCAGTCTCATAAGTGGGGTGAACCGCCGGTAACCCGATGTGCCCTCGAGGTGGAGCCGCCGTGACGAGCCAGAACCGGACCCTGACGGAAGCCGACGCGCTCGATGGGCTGCGCGACGCGCTCGGCCTGCTCAAGGACCGGGAACAGGTGGCCCAGCGGCTGCTCGACGCCTCCGCCAAGCACTCCTTCGACCCGGACGAGGAGCTGGACTGGGACGCTCCGTTCGAGGAGGGCAAGTGGTTCTGGCCGCCGGAGCTGGTGTCCCTGTACGGCACCCCGCTGTGGAAGCGGATGAGCGAGGAGCAGCGCATCGCGCTCTCCCGGCACGAGGCCGCGGCGCTCGCCTCGCTCGGCATCTGGTTCGAGCTGATCCTGATGCAGCTGCTGGTGCGGCACGTCTACGACAAGGCCGCCACGAGCGCGCATGTGCGGTACGCGCTCACCGAGATCGAGGACGAGTGCCGGCACTCCAGGATGTTCGCCCGGGTGATCACGCGTGGCGGCACCCCGTGGTACCCGGTGAGCCGGTCCCATCAGCAGCTCGGACGGCTGTTCAAGACGATCTCCACCACGCCCGGCTCCTTCACGGCGACCCTGCTCGGCGAGGAGGTCCTGGACTGGATGCAGCGGCTGACCTTCCCGGACGAGCGCGTCCAGCCGCTGATCCGGGGCGTCACGCGCATCCACGTCGTCGAGGAGGCCCGGCACGTCCGCTACGCCCGTGAGGAGCTGCGGCGCCAGATGGTGACCGCGCCGAAGTGGTCGCAGGAGTTCACCCGGATCACCTCCGGCGAGTTCGCCCGCGTCTTCTCGGTGGCGTTCGTGAACCCCGAGGTGTACCCGAACGTCGGGCTGGACAAGCGCGAGGCCGTCGCCCAGGTCAGGGCGAGCGGGCACCGGCGGGACGTGATGCGGCAGGGGTCGAAGCGGCTGACGGACTTCCTGGACGACATCGGCGTGCTGCGCGGGGTCGGACGGCGGCTGTGGAAGTCGTCCGGGCTGTTGGCATAGGCGGCCACCGGAAGCCGTTGGTTACGCTGCGGGGCATGACCCCGCAGGCCCCCACCCCCGCCTACCGGCGCCTCGGCGTCGAGGAGCGGCGCAGTCAGCTGCTCGACGCCGCGCTGTCCCTCTTCGCCCACCGCGCGCCCGACGAGGTGTCGCTGGACGACGTGGCGGAGGCGGCCGGGGTGTCGCGCCCCCTGGTGTACCGGTACTTCCCGGGCGGCAAGCAGCAACTGTACGAGGCGGCGCTCAGGTCCGCCGCCGACGAGCTGCGGCACTGCTTCGACGAGCCGCGCGAGGGGCCGCTGCTGCCCCGGCTGTCCAGGGCCCTCGACCGCTATCTCGCCTTCGTCGACGGGCACGGCCCCGGGTTCAGCGCGCTGCTGCAGGGCGGAAGCGTCGTGGAGACCTCCCGTACGACCGCCGTCGTCGACGGTGTGCGCCGGTCCGCCGCCGAGCACATCCTCAGCCATCTCGGGGTCACCGAGCCGGGGCCCCGGCTGCGGATGACCATCCGGATGTGGATCACCGCCGTGGAGGCGGCCTCGCTGATCTGGCTCGACGAGGACAGGCTCCCGCCGGTCGACGAGCTGCGGGACTGGCTGGTGGAGCAGTTCCTGGCCGCCCTGGAGGTGACCGCGCGGCGCGACGCGCAGACCGAGGCACTCGTCCGGGCCCTGTTGGCGGACGGCTGACGCACTGCCGCCGCCGACGGCGGACGGCCCGCGTGGGGCATGGCCGACACTGGAGGCGTGAAGAGTCAGGACACCCCCTTCGAGGGCGGGCCCATGGACGGGCGCGTCCTGCCCGTGCTGCTGGGCATCACCGGGCACCCGCCCAAGACGTACCGCATTCCCGTCCCGGCCCCGGACGGCGGCTCGGCCACCGTGCTGATCTACCGGCGGGTGCCCCGGGAGCAGGGCGGGCGGATCGGGCTGACGCGGGGGTGGAAGTACCTGTACGACCCGAGCGGGGCGGCGACCGGCCGGCCGAGGTGGCCGTGGCCGGGGCGCACCCGAAAGCCCGCCGTCGATCCAGACGCCACGCCGGGTGGCAAGCCGGACGACGCCGACGGGTGACGCCGTTGCGCCGAACCGCGCACACCCGGCGAGCGGGCCCGGCCAGGCCGCCGGATGCTCGCGATGCGGAGCGGAGGATCCGCCCGCGTCGGAGGTGATGGCATGTCAGGAATGCTTCTGTGTCTGGTGTGTACGGCGGCGGTCGCGGCCGGGACCGTTCTCGCACCGGTGCCCGCGACGGCCGTTCCGAAGCCACCGGGGAGCACCGCAGTGCGGCTTCCCAGGGGCGACGACGGAGCCCTCGAACCGCCTGCGGGCACCGCGGCCGAACCCCGCAAGCGGTCCGTCGCCGAGTTGCTGACGGACCTTCAGCGGCTGTACCACGCGGTGGGGAAGGCCACCGCGGCCTACGAGGCCACCAGGGAACGGCTGACGAGGCAGCGCGCCGAGACCCGGCGGCTGGAGAGCGCCCTCGCCCGCGCCCGGCTCTCCCTGCGCCACAGCCGGGGCACGGCCGGGCGGCTGGCCCGGCACCAGTACCAGAACAGCACCGGGATCTCCCCGTACGTACGGCTGCTGCTGGCACGCGATCCGCAGCACGCTCTCGACCAGGGGCATGTGATCGGGCGGCTGGCGCGCAACCGGGCGGACGCGGTGGGCCGGCTGACCGGCAGTGAGAAGCGGGCCGACGAGCTCGCCCGGCGGGCCCGCAGGGCGCTCGACGACCGGCTCGCCCTCACCGAACGGCGCGGGAAGGAGCGGGACGCGGTGCGTGAGCGGCTCGGCGAGGTCGAGAAGCTGCTCGCCTCGCTCAGCCCCGAGGAGCTGGCCGCCCTCGCCGAGCGGGAACGGGCCGAAGTGGCCCGGGACCAGGCGGAGTTCCTGGCCTCCGGCGCCCTGGGCGCACCCGGTGCTCCCGGCGGCGGGCGCACCCCCTCTGCGGCCGGCGAACAGGCCGTGCGGTACGCAGTCGAGCAGATCGGGAAGCCGTACGAGTGGGGTGCGGAAGGCCCCGGGGCGTACGACTGTTCGGGGCTGACGTCCGGGGCGTGGGGTGCCGCCGGAACACCCGTCCCCCGGACCAGTCAGGAGCAGTGGGCGCGGCTGGAGCGGGTCGCGCTGGACGAACTACGGCCGGGTGACCTCGTCGTGTACTTCCCCGAGGCCACGCATGTCGCCCTCTACCTGGGTGACGGCATGGTGGTGCAGGCACCCCGGCCCGGCGCGCGGGTCAAGGTCTCCCCGATCGCGGCCAACCCGGTCCTGGGCGCCGTACGCCCCGACCCGGGCGGGGAGCCCCTGCGGCGCTATGTGCCGCCGGAGCTCCCCGAGGGGGCGACGGAGGGACCCGACCAGGGCTACGCGCGCGCCTACGCGCCGCCCGCCGCCGCCGAGACCTCCGCCAGGTAGGCCCCGGCCTTCTCCGGGTCGTAGAAGAAGTTCTCGAGGTCGGCCGGGTCGTCGAAGCAGTTGACGAACCGGTCGGCGACGGGCTGGAGGCTGCCCGCGGCGCCGAGCACCTCGAGGACGTGCGCGGGCGGCGGGGCCAGCATGGCGTTGGTCCACTTGGTGACGTGCTGGGCCGTGTCCCAGTAGCGGTCGAAGGTCTGCCGCATCCACGCCTCGTCGAACGGCTGCTCACCGTGCTCGACGATCGAGGCGAGGTAGGAGGCGGCGCACTTGGAGGCCGAGTTGGAGCCCTGGCCGGTGATCGGGTCGTTGGCCACGACCACGTCCGCGACGCCGAGGACCAGGCCGCCGCCGGGCAGCCGGCCGACGGGGTTGCGGACGGTCGGGGCGTAGCGGCCGGCGAGGGTGCCGCCGGCGTCGGTCAGTTCGACCTTGCCGGTCCGCGCGTGCTCCCAGGGGAGGAACCTCTCCATGAGTTCCAGGGTCAGGGAGAGGTGCTCCGCCGGGTCCTTGACGTCCTTGAAGGCGTCCAGCGGGCCGCCGGGTATGCCCTCCCAGAACAGGATGTCGGCGCGGCCCGAGGTGGTGAGGGTCGGCATGATGAACATCTCGCCGACGCCGGGGACGATGTTGCAGCGGACCGCCTCGGTGTCCGGGTGCTCCGGACGCGGCTCCAGCCCGTGGACGTAGGCCACCGCGAGTGCCCGCTGCGGCTCGGCGTACGGGGAGCGCGAGGCGTCGCGGCCGAACATCCGCACGAGTTCGCCCTTGCCCGCGGCGACGAGCACGAGGTCGTACGTACGGGAGAAGTAGTCCAGGTCGCCGACGGCCGCGCCGTGGATGACCAGCTGGCCGCCGCGCTGCGCGAACGTGTCCATCCAGCCCGCCATCTTCACCCGCTGGTCGACCGACTGCGCGAACCCGTCGAGCAGGCCCAGCCAGTTGATCGCGCGCTGCGTCGGGCCCGGGTCGTGCGAGCCGGGGGCCGCGACCGAGACACCGAGCCCCTGGATCTTCGGGGCCTGGGACTCCCAGAAGTTCAGCTGGAGATCGCGCTCGTGCTGCAGGGCCGTGTGGAACATGCACTGCGTCGACATCACCCGTCCGGTGCGGATCTCGTCCGCGGTCCGGTTGGACATCAGGGTGACCTCGTACCCGTGCGACTGAAGACCGAGGGCGAGCTGGAGACCGGACTGGCCGGCTCCGACGACGAGTATTTTCCGCATGCGGGGAGTTCTCCTAGGGGACGGGGGCTTCCGGCAGCCGAGCGGGGCTTCCGGGCTACTCCGGGGTTTCCTCGAGCGCGTGACCCACCAGGGACAGGAGGGTCTCGACGACCGAGATCCGGCTCCGGGCGTCCATGATCATGACAGGTATGCGGGCCGGGATGGTGAGCGCCTCCCGCACGTCGTCCGGCTCGAACAGCTCGGTCTCGTCGAAGTGGTTGACCGCGACGATGTACGGCAGTCCGCAGCTCTCGAAGTAGTCGAGCGCCGGGAAGCAGTCCTTGAGCCGGCGGGTGTCGGCCATGACGACCGCGCCGATCGCACCGCGCACCAGGTCGTCCCACATGAACCAGAACCGCTGCTGCCCCGGCGTGCCGAAGACGTAGAGCACCAGGTCGTCGTCGAGCGTGATGCGGCCGAAGTCCATGGCCACGGTGGTGGTCAGCTTGTCCGGCGTGGCGGTGAGGTCGTCGGTCTCGGCGCTCGCCTCGGTCATCAGCGCCTCGGTCTCCAGAGGCTTGATCTCCGAGACGGTGCTGACCAGCGTGGTCTTGCCGACTCCGAAGCCGCCGGCCACCACTATCTTCGTGGCGATCGGGGCGCGGGTACGGTCCGTCTGCCAGGGCAGCAACTGCTCGTCGTCCTCGACGAGCGGGGAGACGCCTTGAACTGCGTCAGAGACGGCGGAGTCCACTCAGCACCCTTTCCAGCAGCACGCGGTCCGGGCGGCCCGTGCCGTGGCCGGTTCCCGTTCCGTAGACACGGATCTTTCCCTGGTCCGCGAGGTCGCTCAGGAGCACCCGGACCACGCCGAGCGGCATCCTCAGCAGCGCGGCGATCTCGGCCACCGTGCGCATCCGGCGGCACAGTTCGACGATGGCCTGCATCTCCGGCATGATCGTCGACTTCAGCGAGCCCTTCGTCAGCTCCTTGCGCTGCTCGGCGGCCTCCAGTTCGGCGGTGGCCGCCACGAACGTCTCGACGAGGAGCACATGGCCGAAGCGGGTACGGCCGCCTGTGAGCGAGTAGGGGCGGACCCGGGCGGGTTTGCGGTCCCCGCCGCGGATCGGGAGGTTCTTCCTGGTTTTACCGCTCAACAGGGGCTCCCGGTGGACTCGTTCTCCAGGGTCTTGTTCTCCATGGACTTGCGCAGTTCGCTGCGGAGTTCGGGGGTCAGGACATGGCCGGCCCGACCAACGAACAGGGCCATGTGGTACGCCACCACGCTCATGTCGCACTCCGCGGAGCCGTGCACCCCGAGCAGCGAGCCGTCGCTGATCGACATCACGAACAGACTGCCCTCGTCCATCGCCACCATGGTGTGCTTGACCTGGCCGTAGTCCATCAGCTTGGCGGCGCCGACGGTCAGGCTGCCAATGCCGGAGACGACGGTGGCCAGATCGGCGGCGGAGCCTCGCGGGCCGGCGCGCTTCCCGGTCCGCGCCTCGAGTGCCCCGGCGGCGGCCTCGCCCCGGTTCGCCCGGGCGGGCACGAGATCGGGGTCGGAGGAGAGCAGCAGCAGCCCGTCGGAGGAGACCACGGCGACCGAGAGGATGCCGGGCACCTCCTCGACGAGGTTGGTCAGCAGCCAGTGCAGGTTGCGGGCCTCACTGCTCAGTCCGAAGGTACTGGGCGTGGTCAACTGCTTGCCTCCTCGACGGTGCCCCCCGTGGCTTCTTCGGATGGTGCGGCCGCGGTGGACGGCGGGCGGTGCGGTCCCGTCTCCTCGGCGATCTCCACTTCGACGTCCCGGCGTCCGGCCTCCGCCCCCCGGCGGAAGCCGCCGAGGCGGCGCCGCAGGGCGTCGGCGTCCACCGAGCCGGTGCGCTGCCTGGGGGCCTCGGCGCGCGCGGCGATCTTCGGTGTGCGTTTGGGCAGGCCCTTGGCAGTGACCGGCTCCTCCTCCACCGCCGGGCCGTCGGGCACGCGCGTGTGCTCGGCGTCGGGGGCGGGGGCGGGCACCGACCGGGTCGGCGGTGCGGCCGGAGACCCGGGCCCGGTGTCCGGCTGGGCGCCCGGGGCCTTCGCGTCCGCCGTCGCGGTCGCGTCGGGCGCGGGCGAGGGCGACGGGATCAGCAGTTCCATGGTGGTCTCGGCGGGCCGCTGATGCGTCCCGTCCACAGCCTCGGGGCCACCGTCGCCGTCGCTGTCACCGGCTCCGGCGAGGGGCTCGGCGGCGGCCTCGGCAGGGACGGTCTCCGCAGGCTCCTTCGGCGCGTCGTCCGCGGGCTCCTGCTCGGTGGGAGTCTCCGCGGCCGGCGCCTCCGCGGCGGGGTGCTGCTGCTGTACCGCCTGTTCCGCCAGAGCGACCAGCGGGTCGTCGCTCTCCGTACGGCCGTGCAGGACGTTGGCGTTGGCCTCGGCGTCCGCGCCCGGCAGGGAGACGCGCTCCGCACCGGCGGCGCCGGAACCGGAGGCGGGTACGGCGGTGGGCGGGGCGGGCTTGGCGGCCAGCAGGGTCGTGGGAAGGACCACGACCGCGGCGACACCGCCCTGCTTCTGCTCCCGCAGCCGCACCCGCACCCCGTGCCGCTGGGCGAGCCGGGCCACGACGTACAGGCCGAGTCCGAGGCCGTCCTCGCCCTCGTGCTTGTAGTGCGCCTCCGGGTCGGATTCGGACAGACGGGCGTTGAGCCGCTCCAGCCGCTCCCCGTCCATGCCGATGCCCTCGTCCTGCACGGAGAGCATGACCTCGCCGCTCTCCATCAGCCAGCCGGAGATCTCGACGGGCAGGTCGGGCGGGCAGAACGAGGTGGCGTTCTCCAGGAGTTCGGCCAGCAGATGGCTGAGGTCGTCGGCGGCGAACCCGGCGATGTGCGCGTGCGGCGGCAGCGAGCCGATCCTGACCCGCTCGTACCGCTCGATCTCGCTGACCGCGGCCCGTACGACGTCGACGAGCGGCACCGGGCCCGCCGCGTGCTGGACGTGTTCGGCGCCGGCGAGGACGAGGAGGTTCTCGCTGTGCCGGCGCATCACCGTGGCGAAGTGGTCGAGCTTGAACAGGGTGGCCAGGCGGTCCGGGTCGTCCTCGCGCTCCTCCAGGCCCTCGATTACGCCGAGCTGCCGTTCGACCAGGCCGAGGGTGCGCAGCGCCAGGTTGACGAAGGTGCCGCCGATGCTGGTGCGCAGCTGCTCCAGACGGGCGGCGGACTCGGTGAGCTCGGTGCGCAGCTCCTCGCGGGCGTCGGCCATCCGCTGCCGCTGCGCGACGAGGTGCTTGCGGTCGGCCTCGAGGGTGGCGATCCGCGTGGCGAGCTGCGCGGCGTGCGCGTGCAGGGCGTTGACGGAGCGGACGACCTGGGCGAACTCGTCGTTGCGTCCGGTGAAGGTGACCGGCTCTTCGACGCTCGGGTCCTCGGCCCCGGCGAGGCGGGCCGAACCGCGGCGCAGCACGGACAGCGGGCGGGTGAGGGTGCGGGCCATGGCGGTGGCGACGCCGACCGCGAGCAGCATGAGAGCGCCGAGGACGGCGACGTGGATCTCCAGCGCGGTGACGTCGTCGTCGCGCAGCTGGGCGAGGTCCTTGGTGCGCTTCTCGAAGAGGGCGGACTCCACTCCGCGCATCGTCTCGACGCGGGCGGTGAGCGCGGCCTCCAGCTTCTTGGTGTCGGTGGCGAGTTCGTCGTCGGAGAGGGACGGCTGGTCGGTGAGGCTCGCGAGGTACTTCTCGGCGGAGTCGACCTCGGGTCCGGTCACCGTGGAGTCGTAGGACGCGCGGGCCGCCTTGGGCGCCGTGTCGCGGAAGTCGGCGAGGGCGGCGTCGGAGCGCAGGCGGGCCTGGAGGGCCGCGGCGGTCAGCTCGTCGCGCCGCTCGGTGTCGGCGTCCGAGGAGGCGGTGGACGTGGTGGGCAGACCGGTGATCGGGTCGATGACGGTCTGGGTGGTGCTCGGCACGTTGAGTGCGGCGAGCAGCAGCCCGCGGGTGGCGGCTGCCTGCTGGACGGCGGAGTCCAGTTCGGCGAGCGCGTGGGCTCCGGAGCCCGCACGGGGCGGGGTCCGCTCCGCGAGCTGCTCGGCGAGCCGGTGCAGCTGGGTGATGGCGGTGGAGTACGCCTGGTGCGCCTCGAGCGCGCCGCTCTTGCCGGTGAGCGCCGCCCTGCGCACGGCCGCGATGGCGTCGAGGTCGTCGCGCATGGCTTCGGGGGTGCCGGTGTCGGCACGCAGCTCCTCGACCTGGCGGTCGACGCGGGCGCTGTCCTGTTCGGCGGGTGCCTTGGACTTGGGGCGGCCGGCCGCGATGTAGGACGTGACCTCGTCCCGTTCGTCGGCGAGGGAGTGCGCGAGCGTCAGGGCGTCCTGGGTCCGCTCGGCGAGGGTCACCAGGCTCTGGGAGTCGTTCAGTTGCCCGGAGGCCGCCAGCACGGACGGTGTTCCGGCGCCCGCGATCGCGGCGGCCACCACCGCGACGGCCACGATGAGCCGGTTGCGCACATGGGTGGGACGGCCCTTGCCGACGGTGGGCTTCTGGTCGGCGTCCCCCGCGGGGGCCGTCTGCTTGCCTGTGCGACGAGGCCGCGTCTTCTGCACCGGTGCTCGCATTCCTGACTCGTGTACCCGTGGGTCCGGGTGACGCTCCGTCAACAGGCGTCTACGCCCTGCTCGTGGCAGGCACCTGCGTCCTGCCCGGACTGTCGACCGCGCTGGGCCCGTGAGACGCCCCCATCGCTTCCCGACCCTCCCAGCGCCTCTGGGCACTGGATGCGCATCACCTGACCCGCCACTCGAAGGAGTGAACATCGGAGGCGAGTTGAGGGGCAAGTCCCGCCACGCCCCGCAGCGGCCGTGCGCGGCGGGCCGGTTGGACGTCTGCGGCGGCCAATGGCAGGATTCGCCGCCACGCGCGCCCGGAGCGCGGCATTCCCGCCCAAACTCGGCCACTGACCTGCACGGTCTCGGGAAATCAGCGAACATGTCCGGCCTCCGGCGGTCCTCGTGGAGGCCTCGTGCAGACTGGAAGAATGCGTACTGAACTCGCCTCGGAGCCCGGCGACGCGGACCGCCCCAACGAGGACTTCGCCAGTGTCGGACTTCCGGCCTCCGGACAGGGCGGTTCACTGGTCGTACTGGACGGCGTCACGCCCCCGCGGGACGGGGCGGGCTGTCGGCACTCCGTCCCCTGGTTCACCGCGCGGCTCGGCGGAGCACTGGCCGAACTGACCGTTTCACTCCCGGATGTCCCCCTGGCCGATCTGCTGTCCCGGGCCCTTGTGCGTACCGCCGACGCACACCTCGAAACCTGTGACCTTTCTCACCCGCGCACTCCTCAGGCGACGGTGGTGCTGGCCCGCTGGTCACCGGAGTCCGTCGAGTACCTGGTGCTGGCCGACTCGGTCCTGCTCGTCGAGTCCCCCGACGGGGCGGTCACCCCGCTGCTGGACGACCGACTGGCCCTGCTGCCCCGCTCGGCCCTGGCCACGGACGCACTGGTGGACGCCACGGTGCGGAACAAGGAGGGCGGCTTCTTCACCGCGGCCGCCGATCCGTCGGTCGCGGCGCGCGCGGTCACCGGGACCCTTCCGCGTGCCGAGGTGCGCGCCCTGGCCGCGCTGACGGACGGGGCCGCGCGCTGGGTGGAGAAGTTCCGCGAGGGTGACTGGACGGAGTGTCTCGCCCTCGTCCGCAAGGAGGGGCCGCGGGCGCTGGTGGATCGCGTACGGGCCCTGGAGCGGGCGGACACGGACCGGGTGGCGCTGGGCCGGAGCAAGACGCACGACGACGCGACGGTGGTGTACGTGGAGTTCTGACTCCCCGTACGCCGTCCCGTTCACCCGGACGCCGCCGGGCTCCCCCGTACGCCGCCGGGCTCGATCGCTCCGGTACGCCGAACGGTGCCCCGCTTCCCGCGAACGGCACCCCGCCCACTCCGATTACCCGGATCATCCGGATCACCCGGATTACTCCGAACGGGGCCGTACATCCCCCGGACGGTGCCGAGTTGCCCCGAACGGCGCTCCGGTCACCTGTCCGTCCCGCGGTTCAGCTGGCGCAGCAGCCGGGCGAGTTCCGTGACCTCGCCGGTGTCCCAGTCGGCGAGGCGGCGGGCGTAGCGCGCGCGGCGGGCCTCGCGGACCCTGCTCATCCGGTCCCGGCCCTCCGGGGTGAGGGCGACCAGCCAGGCGCGGCCGTCGGCGGGGTCCGGCTCGCGGGTGACGAGCCCGAGTTCCTCCAGGGCGTGCAGCTGACGCGACATCGTCGCCTTGCCAACGCCGATGTAGGCGGCGAGTTCGGTGGCCCGCTGCTTGCCGCGCTCATCCAGACGGACGAGCAGACCGTACGCGGACGGTTCCAGGTCCGGATGGACCTCGCGGGACATCTCGCCCTGGCTGGCTCTGGCGCGGCGCAGCAGCACCGTCAACTCCCTTTCCAGAGCGAGGAATCCGGGCTGGTCCACACCGCTCGCGGGCGCCTCGGACGAGGTGTCCTCTGCGCCGCCGTTTCCGCCTTCGTGCACGTCAGTTCCTGCCTCGGTTTTCCCGGTCGTCCGTGTTCCCGCCGAGTGGCGACGCCGCTACGGCTCCGCAAGTATTTCGCAGACGCGGCCCGGCGGCGGTTTCCGAATCCCCAGGGAGCCCCGGGGACCCTCAGGGCGCACGTCGCGGTCCGCGTGCGTCGCCTCCCTTGCTTCCCCTTCTCAAGGGGCTCGCACCAAGTTCCTCGGAGACACGTCATGCCCGTGCACAGATCCGGCTTCACCCGTCTACGCGCGTTCACGACCGTCACGGCGGTCCTGCTCGCGATCCTCGCGCTTCCCCGCGCGACGCCCGCGGCCATGGTGGCCGCCCCCGGCGTCCCGCCGCGCGGCTCCGCCCACATGGGCATGGGCGTCGTCGCCCATGACGGCCAGGACGGCGCGCCCACCCATCGCACCGCCTGGACGGAGGGCGTGGACGTCTCCAGCCACCAGGGCGACGTGCCCTGGTCGACCCTCTGGAACAGCGGGGTCAGATGGGCCTACGCGAAGGCCACGGAGGGGACGTACTACAAGAACCCCTACTACACGCAGCAGTACAACGGTTCGTACGACATCGGCATGATCCGCGGGGCGTACCACTTCGCGACCCCCGACCGGACGAGCGGCGCCGCCCAGGCCGACTACTTCGTCGACAACGGCGGCGCCTGGTCACGCGACGGCATGACACTGCCGGGCGTGCTCGACATGGAGTGGAACCCCTACGGGGACACCTGCTACGGCAAGTCGCAGAGCGCCATGGTGAGCTGGATCCGCGACTTCCTGGACCGGTACCGGGAGCGCACCGGCCGGCACGCCGTGATCTACACGGCGACCAGCTGGTGGAAGCAGTGCACCGGGAACCACGCCGGGTTCGCCGCCGACAATCCCCTGTGGATCGCCCGGTACGCCTCCACCGCGGGTGAGCTGCCCGCGGGCTGGGACTTCTACACGATGTGGCAGTACACCTCGACCGGGCCGACGGTCGGGGACCACGACCTCTTCAACGGCACGGTCGACCGGGTGCGGGCGCTGGCGCTCGGCTGACGCCACCGCCTCGCGCCCGCCCCTGCCCCTGCCCCTGCCCCTGCCCCGCACGGTGACGGCCCGGGCCTCCCTCACGGGACCCGGGCCGTCGCCCTTCCGGTGGCGGGCGGCGGACGGTGATCAAGCCGCCACCGGAACCTCCGGCGCCGCGCCGTCGGCCGCCGGCGCGAGCGCCAGCTCCAGGACCTGGCGGACGTCGGTCACGGCGTGGACGTCGAGCCCGTCCAGCACCTCGGCGGGGACGTCGTCCAGGTCGGGCTCGTTGCGCTTGGGGATGATCACGGTGGTGATCCCCGCCCGGTGCGCGGCGAGCAGCTTCTGCTTCACCCCGCCGATCGGCAGCACCCGCCCGGTCAGCGAGACCTCACCGGTCATCGCCACATCCGTACGGACCAGGCGCCCGGAGAGCAGCGAGGCCAAAGCCGTGGTCATCGTGACGCCGGCGCTGGGGCCGTCCTTGGGCACCGCACCCGCCGGGAAGTGGATGTGCGCGCCCCGTTCCTTCAGGTCGGCCACCGGCAGCTCCAGCTCGGCGCCGTGCGACCGCAGGAAGCTCAGCGCGATCTGCGCCGACTCCTTCATCACGTCGCCCAGCTGTCCGGTCAGGGTCAGTCCGGCGGCGCCCGTCTCCGGGTCGGCCAGGGACGCCTCCACGTAGAGGACGTCACCGCCGGCGCCGGTCACCGCCAGCCCGGTGGCGACACCGGGGACGGCGGTACGGCGCTCGGCCGGGTCCTGGGCGGACTCGGGCACGTGGTGCGGCCGGCCGATCAGTCCTCGCAGATCGCTTTCCGTGACGGTGAACGGCAGCTCCCGCTCGCCCAGTTCGTGCTGGGCCGCGACCTTGCGCAGCAGCCGCGCGATGGACCGCTCCAGGGTGCGCACGCCCGCCTCGCGGGTGTACTCGCCGGCCAGCTTGCGCAGCGCGCCGTCGTCGAGGTCGACCTCGTCCGCGGCGAGCCCGGCCCGCTCCAGCTGACGCGGGAGCAGGTGGTCGCGCGCGATGACGACCTTCTCGTCCTCCGTGTAGCCGTCCAGGCGGACGATCTCCATCCGGTCCGCCAGTGCCTCCGGAATGGCCTCCAGGACGTTGGCGGTGGCGAGGAAGACGACGTCCGAGAGGTCCAGCTCGACCTCCAGGTAGTGGTCCCGGAAGGTGTGGTTCTGCGCCGGGTCCAGCACTTCGAGGAGGGCGGCGGACGGGTCGCCCCGGAAGTCCGAGCCCACCTTGTCGATCTCGTCGAGCAGCACCACCGGGTTCATCGACCCGGCCTCCTTGACGGCCCGCACGATCCGGCCGGGCAGCGCGCCGACGTACGTACGCCGGTGGCCGCGGATCTCGGCCTCGTCGCGGACACCGCCGAGGGCGACCCGGACGAACTTCCGGCCCATCGCGTGGGCGACGGACTCGCCGAGGCTCGTCTTGCCGACGCCGGGCGGTCCCACCAGGGCGAGCACGGCACCGCCGCGGCGGCCCCCGACCACGCCGAGTCCGCGCTCGGCGCGCCGCTTGCGCACCGCCAGGTACTCGGTGATGCGTTCCTTCACGTCCTCCAGGCCCGCGTGCTCCGCGTCGAGCACGGCCCGGGCGCCCCGGATGTCGTACGAAGCGGCGCTGTCATCGGTCCGTTCGTTCCACGGCATCTCCAGGACCGTGTCGAGCCAGGTGCGGATCCACGATCCCTCGGGCGACTGGTCGGAGGAGCGCTCCAGCTTGTCGACCTCCTTGAGCGCGGCCTCGCGCACCTTCTCCGGCAGGTCCGCGGCCTCGACGCGGGCCCGGTAGTCGTCGGACTCCTCGGCGGAGTCCTTGCCGCGCTCTCCGTTCAGCTCGCGCAGTTCCTTGCGCACGGCCTCCAGCTGGCGCCGCAGCAGGAACTCGCGCTGCTGCTTGTCGACGCCGTCCTGGACGTCCTTGGCGATGGACTCGGCGACGTCCTGCTCCGCGAGGTGGTCGCGGAGCTGCTGGGTGGCGAGCTTCAGCCGGGCCACCGGGTCGGCGGTCTCCAGCAGCGCCACCTTCTGTTCGGTGGTCAGGAAGGGCGAGTAACCGGAGTTGTCGGCGAGGGCGGCGACGTCGTCGATGGCCTGGACCCGGTCGACGACCTGCCAGGCGCCGCGCTTGCGCAGCCAGGCGGTGGCGAGCGCCTTGTACTCCGTGACCAGTTCGCCGACCTGGCCGGGCAGGGGCTCCGGCACGGTCTCCTCGATCCGGGTGCCCTCCACCCACAGCGCCGCGCCCGGCCCGGTGGTCCCGGCGCCGATCCGCACGCGGCTCCGGCCCCGGATCAGGGCGCCCGGGTCGCCGTCGGCCAGCCTGCCGACCTGCTCGACCGTGCCCAGGACGCCGGTACCGGCGTAGGTCCCGTCGAGACGCGGCACCAGCAGGACCCGGGGCTTGCCCGGCGCGGACGCGGCGGCGGCCTGGGCGGCCTCCACCGCGGCGCGCACCTCGGAGTCGCTCAGGTCCAGCGGAACCACCATCCCGGGCAGCACGACCTCGTCGTCGAGCGGCAGCACAGGCAGGGCGAGCGAGGTGGACTCAGCAGCCATGATCTCCCCTTCGGCAGTCAAGTTGAGTTCTGCCGACTCAATGCTTGTGAGCCACCGAATGTTCCCCGGGCCGCGTTCGCTCTCAGCGATCACTCGCGGGGGCGAAGAAAGGAACCTCCGCACGACACGGCCCCACGGCCCCACGGCCCCCCGGCCCGCCGAACGGGAAGTGCTGCCAGGATGAACGCATGACCACCCCGTACGACATTCCCGAAGTCCTGGACCGCCGCGAGGGCCCGTACGGGGAGGTGGTGCTCCGCCGGCACGGCAGCCTGCTGCAGATCATCGCGAACGGCTGCTTCCTGATGGACACCTCCGACGGCCGTTCGGAGCGGCGACTGATCGACGCCGCCCTGGCCGCACTCGATGCCGCCGACACCCTCGCGGGACACGGCCCGCGGCCGGGCCCGCACGTCCTCATCGGCGGACTCGGCGTCGGTTTCTCGCTCGCCCACGCCGCCGCCCAGCCCCGCTGGGGGCGCATCACCGTGGTGGAGCGCGAACCCGCCGTCATCGACTGGCACCGGGCGGGCCCGCTGCCCGCGTTCTCGGCGATCTCCGCGCGCGCCCTCGCCGACCCCCGCACGGCGATCGTCGAGACCGACCTGGTGGCGTACGTCAATGAGACGTCCGACACGTTCGACGCGCTCTGCCTCGACATCGACAACGGGCCCGACTGGACCGTCACCGAGGACAACGAAGGGCTCTACTCCCCCACCGGACTCCTGGCCTGCGCAAGGGTGTTGAGGCCCGGCGGGGTACTCGCGGTGTGGTCGGCCAAACCGTCTCCGAATTTCGAAGAAACCTTGCGTAATGCCGGGTTCCAGCAGGTGCGTACCGAAGAGGTCCCGGTTGCCCGGGGCGTTCCGGACGTCGTGCACCTCGGCGTCCGCCCTGGATAGCAAAGGCGCGGTGACTCCCCGTACGCTGCTGCCTTGGCGCCGATCATTCAAGCGTCAATCGCAGTCATGCGCAGGGACGGATCACCCCACGGATTCCGGAAAGCACACTTCAGGGGCGGGCGATGGAGCAGACACACACCTCCCACAACGGCACGGCGGCGACCACTCCGGGCGCACAACGCCGGGTCCTGGTGGTCGAGGACGACGCGACGATCGTGGACGCCATCGCGACCCGCCTTCGCGCCGAGGGATTTCTGGTGCAGACGGCGGGCGACGGTCCGTCCGCCGTCGACACGGCGGAGGCATGGCAGCCCGACCTGCTGATCCTCGACATCATGCTGCCGGGCTTCGACGGCCTGGAGGTCTGCCGGCGCGTGCAGGCCCAGCGGCCGGTGCCGGTCATGATGCTGACCGCGCGCGACGACGAGACCGACATGCTGGTCGGGCTGGGCGTCGGCGCCGACGACTACATGACCAAGCCGTTCTCCATGCGGGAACTGGCGGCACGCGTGCACGTACTGCTGCGCCGCATGGAGCGGGCGGCCCTGGCGGCCACCACACCGCGCAGCGGCATCCTGCGCCTGGGCGAGCTGGAGATCGACCACGCGCAGCGCAGGGTGCGGGTGCGCAGTGAGGACGTCCATCTGACGCCCACCGAGTTCGACCTGCTGGTGTGCCTGGCGAACACGCCCCGCGCGGTGCTCTCCCGGGAGCAGCTGCTGGCCGAGGTCTGGGACTGGGCGGACGCCTCCGGCACCCGTACCGTCGACAGCCACATCAAGGCGCTGCGCCGGAAGATCGGCGCCGAGCGCATCCGTACCGTGCACGGCGTGGGCTACGCCCTGGAGACGCCGACGCCGTGAGCGACCGGCCGGCCACACGGAGAGGCCCCGGGGACCGCGGTCCCCGGGGCGGTGTCCGCCCGTTCTCGATCAACACCAAGCTGGGCGCGCTGGTCGTCATATCGGTGCTGATCACCACCGGTCTCTCCATGATCGCGGTGCACACCAAGACCGAGCTGCGCTTCATCACGGTCTTCTCGATGATCGCCACGCTGCTCATCACCCAGTTCGTGGCGCACTCGCTCACCGCGCCGCTGGACGACATGAACGCCGTGGCCCGGTCCATCTCGCACGGCGACTACACCCGCCGGGTGCGGGAGAACCGCCGGGACGAGCTGGGCGACCTGGCCCAGACCATCAACGTCATGGCCGACGAGCTGGAGGCCCAGGACCATCAGCGCAAGGAGCTGGTGGCCAACGTCTCGCACGAGCTGCGCACCCCGATCGCGGGGCTGCGCGCGGTGCTGGAGAACATCGTCGACGGCGTCACCGAGGCCGACCCCGAGACGATGCGCACGGCGCTGAAGCAGACCGAACGGCTCGGTCGGCTGGTGGAGACGCTGCTCGACCTGTCCCGCCTGGACAACGGTGTCGTCCCGCTGAAGCGGCAGCGGTTCGAGGTGTGGCCCTATCTGTCCGGCGTGCTCAAGGAGGCCAACATGGTCGCCTCCGCGCGCGCGGGCATGGCCACCGGCTCCGGCAGCCACACCCGTACGGACGTCTATCTGCGCCTCGACGTCTCGCCGCCGGAGCTCACCGCGCACGTCGACCCGGAGCGCATCCACCAGGTGGTCGCCAACCTCATCGACAACGCGGTCAAGCACAGTCCGCCGCACGGCCATGTGACGGTCAGGGCACGGCCCGGAACGCAGCCGGATTCGCTGCGGCTGGAAATCCTGGACGAGGGACCCGGCATTCCGCGGAGCGAATGGCACCGCGTCTTCGAGCGCTTCAACCGCGGCAGCGTCAATCTGCCGCACGGCCCGGGCAGCGACGGCGGCACCGGTCTCGGTCTGGCGATCGCCCGCTGGGCCGTCGATCTCCACGGCGGACGGATCGGGGTGGCCGAATCCGAGCGCGGTTGCCGGATTCTTATCACTCTTCCGGGGGCATCCCCCGCGTCAGGTTGACGTAAGGTTCGAAGGAGAGTCACAAGATCCACGTGCGTTCGCCCTGGCGGACACGTGTGATCAGGCAAAGACCCGGGTCGCGAGTGCGCCGGGTCGCGGCCGGTGCGTGCCCGACGCATGACTGATGCGGCCCGAAGAAGCGGAACCAGGCTTGTTTCCCGCCATTTCCCGCACCGAAACACCCTCCGAGATGTGACTTACGCGACGTTGAACGGGCCCGACCTGACCTTCCTGCTCTTGGAGGCGTAGCCTTAATTTCCGCTGTCCATCATCTTGTGAAGCGGAAGAGGGCGGTTGACGCCGTGTCGCCACAGTCCCCCAGTAACTCGAGCATCTCGACCGACACCGACCAAGCGGGCAAGAACCCCGCTGCGGCCTTCGGTGCCAACGAATGGCTCGTCGACGAGATCTACCAGCAGTACCTCCAGGACCCGAACTCGGTCGACCGGGCCTGGTGGGACTTCTTCGCCGACTACAAGCCGGGGGCGCCCCAGCCTTCTGCTCCGGTGAGCAACGCGTCGACGGGGACCGCGGGCACGACGACGGCTCCGCCGGCCACTCCGGCCCCGCCCGCCGCCGCGCCCGCGCCGCCCTCCGCCCCGCAGCCCGCCGCGGCACCGGCCGCCAAGGCACCGGCGCAGGTGCCCGCTCCGGCGAAGGCCGCCCCGGCCCCCGCCCAGGCCGCCCCCGCCAAGCCCGCCGCCGCGAAGGCGCCGGCAGCCAAGGCTCCGGCAGCCAAGGCTCCGACCGCCGACGAGGCCAAGCAGGGCCCCGAGCAGGTGACGCTGCGCGGCCCGTCCGCGGCCGTCGCGAAGAACATGGACGCCTCGCTGGAGGTGCCCACGGCCACGTCCGTGCGCGCGCTCCCGGTGAAGCTCCTGTTCGACAACCGCATCGTCATCAACAACCACCTCAAGCGTGCCCGCGGCGGGAAGATCTCCTTCACGCACCTCATCGGCTACGCGATGGTCCAGGCCATCAAGGCGATGCCGTCGATGAACTGGCACTACGCGAAGGTGGACGGCAAGCCCACCCTGGTGAAGCCGGAGCACGTCAAGTTCGGCCTCGCCATCGACCTGGTCAAGCCGAACGGCGACCGCCAGCTGGTCGTCGCGGGCATCGAGAAGGCCGAGACGCTGAACTTCTTCGAGTTCTGGCAGGCCTACGAGGACATCGTCCGTCGCGCCCGCGACAACAAGCTGACGATGAACGACTTCACCGGCGTCACCGTCTCGCTGACCAACCCCGGCGGCCTGGGCACCGTCCACTCCGTGCCCCGCCTGATGCAGAACCAGTCGGTGATCCTGGGCGTCGGCTCCATGGACTACCCGGCCGAGTTCCAGGGCACCAGCCAGGACACCCTCAACAAGCTCGGCATCTCGAAGGTCATGACGCTCACGTCGACCTACGACCACCGGGTGATCCAGGGTGCCGCCTCCGGCGAGTTCCTGCGCGCGGTCGCCAACCTCCTCCTCGGCGAGAACGACTTCTACGACGAGATCTTCGAGGCGCTGCGCATCCCCTACGAGCCGGTCCGCTGGCTCAAGGACATCGACGCGTCCCACGACGACGACGTCACGAAGGCCGCCCGCGTCTTCGAGCTGATCCACTCCTACCGGGTCCGCGGCCACGTCATGGCCGACACCGACCCGCTGGAGTACCGCCAGCGCAAGCACCCCGACCTGGACATCACCGAGCACGGGCTCACCCTCTGGGACCTGGAGCGCGAGTTCGCGGTCGGCGGTTTCTCGGGCAAGACCCTGATGAAGCTGCGCGACATCCTGGGTGTGCTGCGCGACTCGTACTGCCGCACCACCGGCATCGAGTTCATGCACATCCAGGACCCGAAGCAGCGCAAGTGGATCCAGGACCGCGTGGAGCGCACGCACTCCAACCTGGAGCGCGAGGAGCAGCTGCGCATCCTGCGCCGGCTGAACGCCGCGGAGGCGTTCGAAACCTTCCTGCAGACCAAGTACGTCGGCCAGAAGCGCTTCTCCCTGGAGGGCGGCGAGTCCGTCATCCCGCTGCTGGACGCCGTTCTGGACTCGGCCGCCGAGTCCCGTCTCGACGAGGTCGTCATCGGCATGGCCCACCGCGGCCGGCTGAACGTGCTGGCCAACGTCGTGGGCAAGTCGTACGCGCAGATCTTCCGCGAGTTCGAGGGCAACCTCGACCCGAAGTCGATGCACGGCTCCGGCGACGTGAAGTACCACCTGGGCGCCGAGGGCACCTTCACCGGTCTCGACGGCGAGCAGATCAGGGTCTCCCTGGTCGCCAACCCGTCCCACCTGGAGGCGGTGGACCCGGTCCTGGAAGGCGTCGTGCGCGCCAAGCAGGACATCATCGGCAAGGGCGGCACGGACTTCACCGTCCTGCCGGTGGTGATCCACGGCGACGCGGCCTTCGCGGGCCAGGGCGTGGTGGCCGAGACCCTGAACATGTCGCAGCTGCGCGGCTACCGCACCGGCGGCACGGTCCACGTCGTCATCAACAACCAGGTCGGCTTCACCGCCGCTCCCGAGTCCTCGCGCTCGTCGATGTACGCGACGGACGTGGCCCGCATGATCGAGGCCCCGATCTTCCACGTGAACGGCGACGACCCGGAGGCCGTGGTCCGCGTCGCGCGGCTGGCCTTCGAGTTCCGCCAGGCGTTCAACAAGGACGTGGTGATCGACCTCATCTGCTACCGCCGCCGCGGTCACAACGAGTCGGACAACCCGGCCTTCACGCAGCCGCTGATGTACGACCTGATCGACAAGAAGCGCTCGGTGCGCAAGCTGTACACCGAGTCCCTCATCGGTCGCGGCGACATCACCCTGGAAGAGGCCGAGCAGGCGCTGCAGGACTACCAGGGCCAGCTGGAGAAGGTCTTCACCGAGGTCCGCGAGGCGGCGTCCCAGCCCTCGGCCGCCGAGCCCTCGGAGCCGCAGGCCCAGTTCCCGGTGGCGGTGAACACGGCGGTCACCTCCGAGGTCGTCAAGCGGATCGCCGAGTCGCAGGTCAACATCCCCGACCACGTCACCATCCACCCGCGCCTGCTGCCGCAGCTGCAGCGCCGGGCGGCGATGGTCGAGGACGGCACGATCGACTGGGGCATGGGCGAGACCCTCGCGGTCGGCTCGCTGCTCCTGGAGGGCGTCCCGGTCCGGCTCTCCGGCCAGGACTCGCAGCGCGGTACCTTCGGCCAGCGCCACGCGGTCGTCATCGACCGCGAGACGGGTGCCGAGTTCACGCCGCTGATGTACCTGTCCGAGGACCAGGCCCGGTACAACGTCTACAACTCCCTGCTCTCCGAGTACGCGGTGATGGGCTTCGAGTACGGCTACTCGCTGGCCCGCCCCGACGCACTCGTGATGTGGGAGGCGCAGTTCGGCGACTTCGCCAACGGAGCGCAGACGGTCGTGGACGAGTTCATCTCGTCGGCCGAGCAGAAGTGGAACCAGACCTCCGGCGTGACCCTGCTCCTGCCGCACGGCTACGAGGGCCAGGGCCCGGACCACTCCTCGGGCCGCCCGGAGCGGTTCCTGCAGCTCTGCGCGCAGAACAACATGACGGTCGCGATGCCGACGGTCCCGTCGAACTACTTCCACCTCCTGCGGTGGCAGGTGCACAACCCGCACCACAAGCCGCTGGTCGTCTTCACCCCGAAGTCGATGCTGCGCCTGAAGGCGGCGGCCTCGAAGGCGGAGGAGTTCACCACGGGCCAGTTCCGCCCGGTCATCGGCGACGACTCGGTCGACCCGGCCGCGGTCAAGAAGGTCGTCTTCACCGCCGGCAAGGTCTACTACGACCTGGACGCCGAGCGGAAGAAGCGCGGCATCACGGACACGGCGATCATCCGTCTCGAGCGCCTGTACCCGTTGCCGGGTGCCGAGCTCCAGGCGGAGATCAAGAAGTACCCGAACGCCGAGAAGTACCTGTGGGCCCAGGAGGAGCCGGCGAACCAGGGCGCCTGGCCGTTCATCGCGCTCAACCTGATCGACCACCTCGACCTGGCCGTCGGTGCCGACGTCCCGCACGACGAGCGTCTGCGTCGCATCTCGCGTCCGCACGGCTCGTCCCCGGCCGTCGGTTCCGCGAAGCGGCACCAGGCCGAGCAGGAGCAGCTGGTGCGTGAGGTGTTCGACGCCTGACCGACGCCGTCGCGGGTCGTTCCCGGCCGGGCCGCACCCCCTCTTCGGGGGTGCGGCCCGGCCCGTTTGCGCGCACATATCCTTGTCCTCATGTACTTCACGGACCGTGGCATCGAGGAACTGGAGAAGCGGCGCGGCGAGGAGGAGGTCACCTTCGAGTGGCTCGCCGAGCAGTTGCGGACGTTCGTCGACCTCAACCCCGACTTCGAGGTGCCGGTGGAGCGCCTGGCGACATGGCTGGCCCGGCTGGACGACGACGAGGACGACGAGTAGGCGAGTACACAGGTGAACGGGTAGCCGGGTGGACGAACAGGGGACATCCGGTCGCGCAGGGCGCCACGAGCCGACCGGGGCGTCCCCGCCCGCTCCCGGCTCCTCTCGCCACTCCCGGCCCCGGCCTCCGGCCCGGGATCGCTCCGTCGACACGGCCACACGCCAGGGCAGTTCACCCCTCCTGCATGAGGACTGATCACCAGAACGAGTGTCTTGACTTTCCCCGGCCGCGATATATCGTGAATTACGTGAGACGCGATATGGCGCGTCGGGGTTCTTGCGTGCCGGGTGCGCGTCGCCGGCACCATCCCCAGTGGGCCGTCCCGTCGCCTCGCCGTCCGGCTAGTCAGGCAGTCCGGCCCAGGAGGTTCCACCATGCCCGAAAGGTCCGTCTCAGAGCCCGCGAAGCTCACGTTCGACGAGCCGGTGAGCGAGCTCCACGTACGCATCGTCAACGGAACGGTGAATGTGGTGGGCACGGACGAAGGTCCCGCCCGCCTGGAGGTCTCCGAGATCGAGGGACCGCCCCTGACGGTCACCCAGCAGGGCGGCACCCTCACGGTGGCCTACGAGGACCTGCCCTGGAAGGACTTCCTCAAGTGGCTGGACCGCAAGGGCCGGCACCGCAGCGCGGTGGTCTCGCTGGCGGTTCCGACGCAGACGCGGGTCGAGGTGGGGGTGGTCGGTGCCGGGGCCGTGGTCTCCGGGGTCAAAGGGCCGTCGGTGGTGCGGGGAGTCACCGGCGACACGACGCTGGTCGCCCTCTCCGGCCCGGTCCGCGCGGACACGGTGTCCGGGAACGTCGAGGCCCAGTCCGTCACCGGTGACCTGCGGTTCAACTCGGTCTCCGGGGACCTCACCGTGGTCGACGGGTCCGGGTCCACCGTGCGGGCGGACTCGGTCAGCGGCTCCATGATCGTGGACCTCGCTCCCGACGGTCCCACCGACATCCGGCTGGCCAGCGTCTCCGGGGAGATCGCGATCCGACTGCCCGATCCGGCGGACGCGGAGGTCGAGGCCAACACGGCGAGCGGCGCCGTCTCCAACGCCTTCGACGGCCTGCGGGTGCACGGCCAGTGGGGCGCCCACAAGATCACCGGTCGGCTGGGCGCGGGCAACGGCAAACTGCGGGCCACCACCGTCTCCGGTTCCATCGCCCTGTTGCGCCGCCCGCCCCGCGAGGAGGAGAGCGAGCCGTGGGACGCACCGGCCGACACCACGACTGACGGCACGACCGACAAGAAGGTGCTCTGACATGGCCCCCGTCTTCGCTCACGGACGCCTCCGCCTCTACCTGCTGAAGCTGCTGGACGAGGCCCCGCGTCACGGCTACGAGGTGATCCGCCTCCTCGAGGAGCGCTTCCAGGGGCTGTACGCACCGTCGGCGGGCACGGTCTACCCGCGCCTGGCCAAGCTGGAGGCGGAGGGCCTGGTCACCCACGCCACCGAGGGCGGTCGCAAGGTGTACTCCATCACGGACGCCGGCCGCGCCGAACTGGCCGACCGCAGTGGTGAGCTGGCCGATCTGGAGCTGGAGATCCGGGAGTCGGTCGCCGAACTCGCCGCCGAGATACAGGCCGATGTCCGCGGCGCGGCCGGCGACCTGCGCCGCGAGATGCGGGCCGCCGCCGGCCAGGCCCGCCAGGGGCGGGACGCGGGGGCGGAAGCCGAACCCGGCCCCGGAGACTTCACGGGCCTCGGCGAGAAGGAGGCCTGGCGGGCCGCCAAGGAGGAGCTGCGGCGCGCCAAGCAGGAGTGGAAGGAGCAGGCCCGACGCGCCAAGGACGAGAGCCGCCGCGCCCGTGACGAGGCTCAGCGCGCCCGCCGTCAGGCCAAGGAGGCCCAGGACCGGGCCACCGCCCAGGCCCAGGAGGAGGTGCAGCGCATCGCCCGGCGGGTGCAGGAGCAGATGCAGGACCACTTCTCACGCGGCGACTGGCCGACCGGCCTGCGCGAGGGGCTGGGTGAACTGGTCAAGGAAGTGGGCGAGTTCGGCAAGGACTTCGGCTTCGGCCGCACCGGTACGGAGAGCGACACCCCGGCGCCCGGACCGTCTTACTCCCAGACCCCGGAGGACTTCCCGGCCGACTACACCCCGGCCTGGGCGCACGAGGGCGCCACGGACTCCACCGGCGACCCCGCGCGGGACCTGGACCGGCTGCTGGACCGGTTCCGGGACGACATCCGCGACGCGACCCGCGACCACGGGATCACCCCGGGCCAGCTCCGCGAGGCCCGTCGCCACCTGTCCACGGCGGCAGCCCACATCGGAGCCCTCCTGCGCGCCCCGAAACCCTGACCCGCCCCCCGTACAGGGCCCCGTCAGGGACTCGTGGGTGGCCCCGTGATCGGTTCCGACGGCCGGTCCGGAATCCGGACCGGCCGTGGAGAGGAACCGCGCACCCCGAGAGCCGCGCACCTACGGAGCCGTGAGCACGATCTTTCCGAACTGCCCGCCCGTCTCCATCCGTTCGAAGCCTTCCCGCGCCCGGTCCATGGGCAGTACCTCGTCGATGACGGGCCGCACCCCGGTGGCGGCGCAGAAGGCGAGCAGGTCCTCCAGCTCGTCCTTGGTCCCCATCGTCGATCCGACGATCTTGAGCTCCAGGAAGAAGATCCGGGTGAGCTCGGCGTGCGACGGCCGGTCGCCACTGGTGGCGCCGGAGATCACCAGCGTGCCGCCGGGCCGCAGCGACTTCACCGAGTGGGACCAGGTCGCGGCCCCCACCGTCTCGATGACCGCGTCGACCCGCTGCGGCAGCCGGGCTCCGGGCTCCAGCGCCTCCACCGCGCCCAGCTCCACGGCCCGCTTCCGCTTCGCCTCGTCCCGGCTGGTGGCGAAGACCCGCAGTCCCGCGGCCTTCCCCAGCACGATCGCGGCGGTGGCGACGCCTCCGCCGGCCCCCTGCACCAGGACGGAGTCACCGGGCCGCACCCCGGCGTTGGTGAACAGCATCCGGTACGCGGTCAGCCAGGCCGTGGGCAGGCAGGCCGCCTCCTCGAAGGACAGTTCCCTCGGCTTGGGCAGGACGTTCCAGGTGGGCACGGCGACCTGCTCGGCGAAGGTGCCGGGATAACGCTCCGTCAGGATCGACCGGGGTTCGTTCGGGCCCACTCCGTGGCCGGTCTGTCCGATCACGGAGTGCAGGACGACCTCGTTGCCGTCCTCGTCGATGCCGGCGGCGTCGCAGCCGAGGATCATGGGCAGCTTGTCCTCCGCGAGGCCCACGCCCCGCAGGGACCACAGGTCATGATGGTTGAGGGAGGCGGCCTTCACGGTCACGGTGCTCCAGCCGGGACGGGCTTCGGGAGCCGGACGCTCCCCCAGCTCCAGACCGGAAAGCGGCTGGTCACGGTCGATTCGGGCGGCGTAGACAGCGAACATGACCTTGACGATAGGCCGCCCGTCCCCCCGACGGAACAACGCGGCGCTGTGAGACACACCTTCTTGCCACCACACCGCACCGCACCCCGGAGACCCCGCCCGCCTCCCGGCGCCCGACGCGCGCGGTGTGCCCGGCCGCCGGGAAAAGCAGTCGGCCCCGTCCACCCGAGGACGGGGCCAACACAGCTCCGCGCGCCTCAGCGCCGGGCGACGCCCTCCGCGCGGGCGGCAGCGGCCACCGCCGCGGTCACCGCCGGAGCGACCCGCTCGTCGAACGGGGACGGAATGACGTAGTCGGCGGAGAGGTCGTCCCCCACCACCGAGGCCAGCGCCTCGGCCGCCGCCAGCTTCATCCCCTCGGTGATCCGCGAGGCACGCACCTGCAGCGCCCCCGCGAAGATTCCCGGGAACGCCAGCACGTTGTTGATCTGGTTCGGGAAGTCCGACCGCCCGGTGGCCACGACCGCCGCGTACTTGTGCGCGACCTCCGGGTGCACTTCGGGGTCGGGGTTGGCCATGGCGAAGACGAAGGCGCCCTTCGCCATCGACGCCACCGCCGACTCCGGCACCGTGCCGCCGGAGACGCCGATGAAGACGTCGGCCCCGTCCAGCGCGGTCTCCAGCGAACCGGAGATGCCTGCCTTGTTCGTGAACGCCGCCACTTCCCGCTTGATCGGCGTGAGGTCGTCACGCTCGCGCGAGACGACACCCTTGCGGTCGGTCACCGCGACATCGCCGATCCCGGCTTCGACCAGCATCTTGGCGATCGCGACACCGGCCGCGCCGGCGCCCGAGATCACGGCCCGCAGATCGCCCAGCGCCCGCCCGCTCAGCCGCGCCGCGTTGCGCAGCGCCGCCAGCGACACGATCGCCGTGCCGTGCTGGTCGTCGTGGAAGACCGGGATGTCCAGCTGCTCCTGCAGCCGCCGCTCGACCTCGAAGCAGCGGGGCGCCGAGATGTCCTCCAGGTTCACCCCGCCGAAGGACGGAGCGAGCCGGACCACGGTCTCGACGATCTCGTCCACGTCGGTGGTGTTCAGCGCGAGCGGAACCGCGTCCACACCGCCGAACTGTTTGAAGAGGATCGCCTTGCCCTCCATCACGGGGAGGGAGGCCTCAGGGCCGATGTCACCGAGTCCCAGCACGGCCGTACCGTCGGTGACGACGGCGACGACCGAGGACTTCCAGGTGTAGTCGTGGACGAGTTCCGGTTGCTCGGCGATCGCGCTGCACACCTTCGCGACGCCGGGCGTGTACGCCAGGGACAGATCGTCCCTGTCACGGAGCGGCACGGTGGCCTGCACAGCCATCTTGCCGCCGCGGTGCAGCGCGAATGCCGGGTCGATGGAGTCGAGGGGCTCGGCCCCGCCGTCCTGTTCCGTGTGACCGTTCCGGCTTTCGCTGTCGCTGCGAGGATTGACAATCTCCGCTGCCACTTGGTTGACCCCTTAATCGTTCTTGGTTTGAGGGTTACCGCTCCGGGTGAGGAGCGGGCGGGACCGCGCCGGGCCCGGTGGGTTGACACGTCGGGCACAGACACGACGGGCGCGCCGCACACGCGCCCTGGATCCCCGGATGAGGGGTGTAAAGCACCTTCTTACCGGACTGACGCCTTCGGCGACGAGTCCATAACGCAAAGGTCACATGCGGACGCCGGGACTCATCGACCAATTTCAGGACAAGCCCACGACAAACACTTGACAAACGCTCGAGACCCGGCAAATGCCATGGCCGGGCGACCGATACCCCACCCTGAACCGGAGATCTTCCGGCTGGAACGGAGCATTCCCGCAGACCGTCCGGTCGTGATGGAACGAATCAGTGCGGTTCGAGCGCCACCCGTTACCCGATTTTGACATGGCAAGCCCACTGGATGGAGCAGCCCGAATGGCAAGATGCGGTAATCACACGAGGTCGCGACATTCGAAGCCATGTGCTCTCGGCGACCGCGGCACTGCCGGTCCCCATCGGCAGTGGCCGAACCCATCGGCATTCCACTCATCCGCCGGAGGAACCACCATGGCCGCACGCACCACCCGTCGTACCCCCGCCGCCAAGTCCCGACTGGCAGCGGTCGGCGCGATCGCGGTCGCAGGCACTCTGCTCATCACCGGCTGCGGTGACCAGACCAAGGACAACGGCTCGGGCAGCAGCGACACCGCGTCGACGAGCGCCGCCCCGCTGGCCGACAAGCTCCCCCAGTCGATCCGCGACAAGGGCGTCATCAAGGTCGGTTCGGACATCGCGTACGCCCCGGTCGAGTTCAAGGACGACTCCGGCAAGGTGGTCGGCATCGACCCTGACCTCGCGGCCGCCATGGGCAAGCAGCTCGGGGTGACGTTCGAGTTCCAGAACGGCACGTTCGACACCCTGATCGGCGGTCTCGCGTCCAAGCGTTACGACATCGCGATGTCGGCCATGACCGACACCAAGGAGCGGCAGGAGGGCATCGACGCCGACACCGGCAAGAAGGTCGGCGCCGGCGTCGACTTCGTCGACTACTTCACCGCGGGCGTCTCGCTCTACACCAACAAGGGCGACGACCAGGGCATCAAGACCTGGGACGACCTGTGCGGCAAGACCATGGCGGTCCAGCGCAACACCTTCTCCCACGACCTCGCCAAGGAGCAGGCGCAGAAGTGCGAGAAGGCCGGCAAGAAGGCTCTGAAGATCGAGGACTTCGCGACCAACCCCGAAGCCGAGACCCGGATGCGCTCCAAGGGCGCGAACGTCGTCTCCGCCGACTTCCCGATCGCCGCGTACTCCGTGAAGAACTCCGGCGGGGGCAAGTACTTCGAGATCGTCGGCGACCAGGTCGAGGCGGGCCCGTACGGCATCGCCGTCGCCAAGGACAACACCGAGCTGCGGGACGCCCTGCAGGCGGCCGTCCAGGCAGTCATCGACAGCGGCGAGTACACGAAGATCGTGGAGAAGTGGGGTGTCGCAGACGGTGCGATCACCGAGGCCAAGATCAACGGCGGCTCCTGATCCGTCCTGTTCGACGTGGCTCTGAAAGGCTCCATCTGTGACTGCTGACGTCAACAAGACGACCGGTCCCGACGCAACGCCCCCCGCCGGGCCGGAGGCCATCAAGGCCGTTCCGGTCCGGCACCCCGGGCGGTACGTGTCCGCGGTCGTCGCGCTCGCCCTTCTGGGCGCGGTCGTCTACGCCTTCGCCCAAGGCAAGATCAACTGGGGTGCGATCCCCGAGTACTTCTTCGACGACCGCATCATCGACGGTGTCCTGAACACCCTGCTGCTCACGGTGCTGTCGATGGTGATCGGCATCGCCGGCGGCATCCTGCTCGCCGTGATGCGCCTGTCGAAGAACCCGGTGACGTCGTCGATCGCGTGGTTCTACATCTGGTTCTTCCGCGGGACACCGGTCCTGGTCCAGCTCTTCGTCTGGTTCAACCTTGGCCTGGTGTTCGAGTACATCAACCTGGGTCCGGTCTACAAGGACTACTGGTCGTCCTTCATGACGCCGCTGCTGGCGGCGCTGCTCGGCCTGGGCCTCAATGAGGCCGCCTACATGGCGGAGATCTGCCGTGCCGGTCTGCTCTCGGTCGACGAGGGGCAGACCGAGGCGTCGCACGCCCTGGGAATGAGCCACACGAAGACACTCCGCCGGATCGTCATCCCGCAGGCGATGCGCGTCATCGTGCCGCCGACCGGCAACGAAGTGATCAACATGCTGAAGACGACCTCGCTCGTCTCAGCCGTACAGTTCTACGACCTCTTCAAGGAGGCCCAGGACATCGGCCAGAACGCGGGCTCGCCGGTCGAGATGTACTTCTTGGCCGCAGCCTGGTACCTGATCATGACCTCGATCCTGAGTGTCGGGCAGTACTACATCGAGCGGTACTACGCCCGCGGTTCGAGCCGTTCCCTGCCGCAGACCCCGCTGCAGCGTTTCAAGGCCGCGGTCCTTCCCACGCGCCGCCCGAAGGGAGTCACGGCATGAAACAGTCCTCCCCTGCCATGGTCAAGGCCGAGGGTGTCCACAAGTCCTTCGGCCCCGTGGACGTCCTCAAGGGCATCGACCTGGAGGTCAGGTCCGGTGAGGTGTTCTGCCTCATCGGCCCCTCCGGCTCCGGCAAGTCCACCTTCCTGAGGTGTATCAACCACCTCGAGAAGATCAACGCCGGGCGTCTGTACGTCGACGGGGAGCTGGTCGGCTACCGCCAGAAGGGCGACAAGCTGTACGAGCTCAAGGACAGCGAGGTCGCGCTGAAGCGCCGGGACATCGGCATGGTCTTCCAGCGCTTCAACCTGTTCCCTCACATGACGGCGCTGGAGAACGTCATCGAGGCGCCGGTGCAGGTGAAGGGCGTGAGCAGGGGGCAGGCCCGGGAGCGCGCGGGGCAGCTGCTGGAGCGCGTGGGCCTTGCCGACAAGGCCGGGAACTACCCCTCCCAGCTCTCCGGTGGCCAGCAGCAGCGCGTGGCGATCGCGCGGGCGCTCGCCATGGACCCCAAGCTGATGCTGTTCGACGAGCCGACCTCGGCGCTCGACCCGGAGCTGGTCGGCGACGTCCTCGACGTCATGCGCGACCTGGCCGAGTCGGGCATGACCATGATCGTCGTCACCCACGAGATGGGCTTCGCCCGCGAGGTGGGCGACAGCCTGGTCTTCATGGACGGCGGCGTGGTGGTCGAGTCCGGCCACCCGCGCGACGTCCTGACCGACCCGCAGCACGAGCGCACGAAGTCGTTCCTGTCCAAGGTGCTCTGACACCGCGCACGGGTACGCACGGGGCGACGGCCCACGGCGAAGGGGCGGCACGGATCTCCGTACCGCCCCTTCGTCATGGACCCGCGGGTCTCACTTGAGCGCCAGCAGCAAGGTGTCCGAGGGGGAGCACCACACCGGGCGGGCCTCGGCGAACCCCTTCTCGCGCAGCACGCGCGCGTGCCACGCCGCGGACGGCATGTCGCCGTCGGCGTGCTCGCCGTAGATCTCGAAGCGGCGGGCGGTGGGCTCGGCGAGGACGGGGTCCTCGGCGGCGAGCTGCCACCATGCGGCCCAGTCGAGGACGCCGTCCCGTTTGGCCTGATTCATGCGCGCGTGACGCAGGGCGCGCTCGGCCGCGTTGATCCCGGGGGTCGTCTCGTCGATCATGTGGTCCGCGTTCATGAAGACACCGCCGTCACGGACGAGGCCGGCGACCTGTCCGTAGAGATCAGCGAGGGGTTCGTTGTGCAGCCAGTGGAGGGCGGTCGCGGTCAGCACGGCGTCGTAGGAGTCGTGGGGGAGCCCCGCCGGCCAGTCGGGGTCCTTCAGGTCGGCCGTCACGAAGGTGACCCGCGGGTCGCCGGCGAAGGTGCCCTCGGCGATGGTGAGCAGCGCCGGGTCCAGGTCGACGCCGGTGCTGGTGGCGTCCGGGAACCGGGCGAGCAGGCGGGCCGTGATGGTTCCCGTGCCGCACGCGAGGTCCAGCACACGTGGGGAGGTGCCGACGACGGCCTCCACCATGTCGAGCATGACCCGCAGCCGCTCCTCGCGGTCGGGCATGTACCACTCCTGCTGCCGGTCCCAGCTCTCCTGCCAGGCAGGCCAGTCGGTGGCGGTGGTGGTCCCGGTGTCCGCGTCCGTCATGAATCCGCTCCTTCACCCACGTCACGTAATACCCTGTAAGCGCGATCGCCTGTTACTCAACCGTTGACACGACCATAAAGCCACCACGTAAGGACTACAAGTGGAACTGGCCTATTACTCGGATTACGCCGTGCGCCTCGTCAACACTGAGGAACCGGCCCGGGGCAAGGACACCCTGACCTCGGTGGAGGCCGTGCGCGCCCTGTTCGGCGCCAACCAGTCCGCGGCGCGGCGCGCGACCGATGCGGACGTGACCCGGTTCCGCTCGGTCCGGGCCCGGCTGCGTGCGGTCTTCGAGGCGGCGGACGGCGGCGACGAGACGCTCTCCGTCGACCTGCTGAACTCGCTGTTGCTGGAGTTCCCGGTGAGCCCGCAGATCTCCGGGCACGACTTCCGTGACGACGACGGCCGACCGCTGTGGCACATGCACCTGGCCGACCATCCGTCCAACGCGACCGCCGGCTACGCGGCCATCGCCGCGATGGGCCTCGCCTTCCACCTCACCGAGTACGGCGTGGACCGCCTCGGTCTGTGCGAGGCCCCGCCCTGCCGCAACGCCTACCTCGACACCTCGACCAACCGCTCCCGGCGCTACTGTTCCGACCGCTGCGCCACCCGGGCCAACGTGGCCGCCTACCGCGCCCGCAAACGCTTGGAGGCCGAGCGGGGGGAGAAGACCGGCCGCACCGCCGACAGCACCCAGCCCACCAGCGCCAGCGGCGACCGCCGACCCGGTTTGCGCGGCCGGTAGCGCAGACGGACCCGGCCGAGCACCAGGTCGTCGGGCACCACCCCGTAGTCGGTGCTGTCACCACCGGCGTACGTGTTGTCCCCCAGCACCCACCAGCCGCCCTCGCGCCGTTCGGCGGCCCGCTTCACCACGAGCAGATCCTGCTGGAACGGGTGCCGCAGCACCACCACGTCGCCCGGCTTGACCCGGGCCCCGTAATGCACCAGGAGCCGGTCCCCGTGGTACAGCGTGGGCACCATGGACGGCCCCGTCACCTCGGCCACCCCGAAGGGCAGCGGCGCCCCCACCCGCTCGGCATCCTGCGACAGCTCCGGCATCACCCGGCACCTCCCCGGTTCTTCCTCCACCAGTCTCAGTCTGTCCCCCGACTTTTGTCCTAGGCCCCCGGGGGCACTCGCCAAATCCACTCCTCCACGGAGTAATGTCCCCTGTGAGAAGACGATCACGAGGAAGGATTGCTCCATGCTTTCCCGCCTGTTTGCCCCCAAGGTCAAGGTCAGCGCCCACTGCGACCTGCCCTGCGGCGTGTACGACCCCGCCCAGGCCCGTATCGAGGCGGAGTCGGTGAAGGCCATCCAGGAAAAGATGGCCGGCAACGACGACCCGCACTTCCAGGCCCGCGCCACCGTCATCAAGGAGCAGCGCGCCGAGCTGGCGAAGCACCACGTCTCCGTGCTGTGGAGCGACTACTTCAAGCCCCCGCACTTCGAGAAGTACCCGGAGCTGCACCAGCTGGTCAATGACACCCTGAAGGCCCTGTCGGCCGCCAAGGGCTCGACCGACCCGGCCACCGGCCAGAAGGCGCTGGACCACATCGCCCAGATCGACAAGATCTTCTGGGAGACGAAGAAGGCCTGACCCGTACCCGACAACGACGGCACTCCCGACGGGTCTGCCGCCCAGGTCGGAGCGGGAACGAGAACGGCCCGACCGCAATAACCAGTCGGGCCGTTCCGTCACCCCATGATCATTTGGGAGAGGAATGGGAGACGAGGTCAGGACGACCGCCGGCGCCTCTCCCACTGCGACGGCTCCACCTCGCCGACGGCCGACTTCTCCCACGCCTCCTGGAGCGCCCGGGCGATCGCCAGTTCCATCTCCGGCGACGTGTGGCTGTACGTCCCTTCCACACCCTGGAGCTTGTGACCCATCCGCTCCTCCACCGCGACGCGCGGGTGTCCCTGCTCATCCAGCCAGACCTTGTGGCCGTGTCGCAGGCCGTGCGGAACCATGTCGGCCAGGCCGTCGACCGCGGGCAGGGCAGGCGTCGCGCGCCGGCCTCGCCTCACCGGCTCGGCTTTCTGGCCCCCGATGATCGGCTTCCAGAAGCGGCCGTAGAACTGGTCGTCCACACGGAGCGGCCGGCCGCGCTGCGAGGGGAAGACGAGTGTCTCGTGAGCGTTCGCGGCGAGGACCTCGGACAGCAGGTCGCCCAGGAAGGGCGGCAGGATCAGCGTCCGGTAGCTGGAGTACTTCGGCGGGGTCAGGGTGAAGCCCTTCGGCAGCTTGATCTTCTGCCCTACGCGCAGGCGCGCGCCCGCGGTGAGGTCGTTGGCCTTCGCGATCTCCTCGGCCCGCTTCACGTCGGCCAGGCGCAGCCCGGCGATCGACTCCAACGTCTCGCCCTTGTTCACGGTGTGCCTCGCGGGCTCGGTCAGCCACTGTCCTTGCCACTGCACGCGCAGCGACTTGCCGTACTCGAGGGCCAGGAGGTGGAGCTGGTCGCGGCGGAGGCCGGCGACCTCCCCCATGCGGAGCCCGGTGTAGGCGACGGTGAGGATCATCGCGTGCCACTGGAGGCCGCGCAGGGTGCGGGCGTTGTCGGCAAGGAGGCGGACCTGGCGGGGGGTGGCCCACACGTAGTCGTCCTCGGCTTCTACGGTGACGTGGCGGCCACGGCGGCGCTTGGACGCGGTGGGCATCGGGTTGTGCGGGATCAGCTTCTCTTCCACGGCGTCATCGAGGAGCATCCGCATCAGGCCTTCGATGCCCTTGACGTAGTTGGGCTTGCGCTCCTTGTTCAGCTGCTGCTGCCACCGCTTGTAGCTCATCGACGTGATGTCGCCGATCGGGGTGCTCTCCCACTGCGGGAGGATGACCGACCGCAGTCGGCTGCGGTAGGTCTGGACGGACATCTCGGAGACGTCCATGATCTCCAGCCACTCGGTGACCCACTCGCCGAACAGCTTGCGTCCGTCGCTGGGGTTGATGAAGACCTTCCGCTTTACGTCGGTCTCCTGCGCGCGCCCCCAGTCGAGAGCGTCTTGCTTCGTCTCGAAGCCGGAGGCTGACGCGTACTCCCCGTTGGGGAGTTGGTACCTGACGCGCCAGGACTTCCCACGTTTCTCGGCGTATGCCACGCCCTGGTTCCTTCCGGGCCGATGACGGCAGGCACCCCTGACTGCCAGTCATCTATCCAGGACTACGCCGGTGCCGCCTTACCTGAGCGGGCACCCTGTCTGGCTGCACGCGGCGCAGTCTCCTCCTTGTCGCCGTACCAACTGGCGTGCGATCCGTCGGGTGGTGGAGTCGGTGAGGACCTTGGGCGTCATGACGCACACGATCGTTTCTCCCACCAGGCCCGACCAGCCGACGAAGCCCGGCCCTTGATCCAGCGTGATGAACTCGTGCTGCATAAGCCCCCTTCCAGCGCAGTGGCGTTACGTGTTGTTGACCATTACACACACCGCGTGGTGGCCGAAAGGAGGCGCTAGAACTCAAAATCGAACAGTCAGTAACGATGCTGCTACAACAAAAAGTTGTACGGTCAGGGTCTTGCGTTCTAGTCGTCGCTGGCCAGAATGCCGCGCCTCTTCAGCTCGGCGACAACCCCCTCACTTAGCTCCGCCATCTTGCCTGCCGGAACGTCCGGCAGGGTCGCGATGATCGCGTGCTGCACAGCCTGGCGAGCGGCGTCCGCACCGGCCACCGGAGCGATTCGGACGCCCTCGAACTCCTCACCGGCTTGCTGTAGCTCGGTGGCCCCTTCGATCACCGCCATGCAGGCGCCGGGCGCCAGGCCGAAGGCGCGCTCAATCTTCGTGTACGTGACGTCATGAACCGACTCCCCCCTCTCCACCCGCATGTAGGTGGTGTGGGTCAGGCCTGCGGCGTCGGCGGCCTGCTTCTTGTGCCAGCCGTTCTTCGTCCGTCTCTGAGCGATGAGCCTGCCGAGTCGGCGCCGGCCTTCCTGGTCGGTGGTAGTCATGAGCCCCATCGTTTCAGGTACTGCCAGGAACCGCCAGGAACACATACCGGCCAGCGATAGCCCTTGGCGAACACTCACAGGAACCTCGCATTCCACCTGCCATCACCTCCCAACCCCTGCGACTAGATGCGAGTTACTGCTAGCAGTTCCTAATAGAAACTGATAGCTTCTGAGGCATGACGGCACCCCGAGCTACCTACGAGGTGGACGGGTCAGCGATACGCAAACGCCGCATGGCACTTGGCATGCAGATCGCTGACCTCGCCCGCAACGCAGGCATCACCCGCAGCTACGTCTCGCGGCTGGAAACCGGCGTGCGGCGCCAAGTGCGACCCCCCACCTACAAGGCGCTCCGGACCACCCTCGGCGTCGACACCGCCGACGACCAACTGCTCGCCAAGCGCGAGCCCAACACCGAATGAGGTGACCCAGTGTCCGCCAAGACCCTCACCCCGGAGGACTTCACCAACGTCGCCGAGACGTCCCGGCGTCTCGGTATCGGCCAGCGCCGACTCCGTGACGGCGTCAACCACTTCGGCTTCCCCGCCCACCGCATGGGGCGCCGGCTGATGTTCAGCGCCGAGGACCGCGCGCAGATCGCTGAGATGCACCGCATCCCCGCCGGTCGCGGCGCGAGCCGCCGCATGCGCGCCGCCTGATCCACCCCTGATGCGCCGAAGGGCCGCCCGACTGCCAGGCCTGGCGACCCCCGACTCGGCGCCCCTACACAGCCAAGAAAGCAGAGGTCACCGTGACCGAACAGGCTACCTCCACCCCCCCCTCGCTGATCCGCCTGCACCACGCCTCCGTGGTGCTCCAGCTGCTGGCCACGCACCCCGAGCTGGCCGCCGCCCCGATCGACTGGGAGATCAACGACCGCGACAGCGGTCTGTGGGCGCGCGTGAAGTACGGCATCCCGGAGAGCGAGTCGGCCGCCCGGAAGCTGGCCGCCGCGCTGAACGCCAAGGTCATCGTCGACGACGTGAGCGGACGCCCGCTGTACTCGGTCTACGGCACCTGGCACGGCACGGAGGTCAACCTCCAGGCGTTCGGCCCGGCCGCCAGCGACACCGCTGAGGCGGTGACGGCATGAACCTTAAGCAGCAGCTGCCCCGCCGCACCGAGTCCGGCATGCACACCCGCGCCATCAACGCGGCCGCCGGCGTGCTGCTGGCCGCGATGGAGCAGGGACAGCAGACGCCGACCGGGCTGGCCCTCGCCCTCGACTCCGCCCGCCTGCTCAACTCGCCGGAGACCGCCGCCGAGCTCGAGCAGCTGCGCGAGCGGTCGACCGCCGTCCCCTCCGCGCTGGCCGCCGAGGAGCGCGCCGAACTCGCCGAGCACCTGGGCGACGCCAAGCCCGCGACCACCAGCCTGATCGCCTCCCTCGCCAAGACCGTCCGCGACGTCCGCGACCACGAGCACCCGACGTGGGAAGACCTGTACTGCCTCAACCTCGTCTCGTACATGGGCGAGCGCATGGCGCCGGTGCTGCGCCGCCTGCTGGACACCGAGGCCCGCGTCGCCGAGCTGGAGGCGCGGCTGGCCGAGTACGACCGGCCCGTCGACGAGGACCCCATCGCCTACGCGCTCACCGACAAGGCCGCAGCCGAGGACATCGTCCACCCGTGCGGTTGCCCGAAGCGGTTCGACCGGCACGCGTGGGGCTGCCCCACGCTGGCCGCCGAGGACGACGTGACACCGCAGGTGGCCAAGCTGCGCGCCCTGCTCGCCGGACAGCGAGAGGACGCCGCTCGCGAAGCCGACGACCCGGCTCGCTGCCTGGAGGTCCACTCGTTCAGCCCGCGTGACGGCTGGCGGATGATCTGCGGCTCCTGCGACCACGGCAAGGACGCACCGTGCCACAAGGGCGGTGCCCAGTGAACGCCGCGACGCCCGCCGAGTGGCTCACCGCCGCCGCCATCGGCACCGCTCTGTACCTGCCCTTCGTCGCCGTCATGTTCGCCGCCGGGGTCGACCTGCCGAACGTGTCACTGGACGGGGCGCGCGACGCCGCCGAGCGGGTGCGGCTGGTGCTGGCCCTGGGCTGCCGCCTGGAGACCGGGGAGGACGTCCGATGAGCGACGACTTCGTGTTCCGCACGCTGATCGCCGACCACCCGGACCCGGCGACCGCCAGCCGCGCGCTGGCGATGGCCGAGGCCGCCGTGCTGCGCCGGGCCGCTGACGCCCTGAACGCGCTGCCGCAGGACTACGAGTGCGACCCGGGTTGGGGCGACGCCGCCGAGCGCCTGCGCCGTACGGCAGACGGGATCGAGGAGAAGTGCAGCCCCGCCGGGGCCGACGCCACTCCCGGCCCGGCCGGCCACGAGGCCCGCCTCGCGCAGCTCCTCGACGCCATCCGCACCCACGGCGGTAAGTGGTCCACCCGCAGCGTGCAGGACCTGTGCCGCACGACGGGCGGACGCGTACAGCGGGGGACCGCACGCCGTGACCTCGCTGAGCTGCACCGCCGCGGTCACCTCGCGCAGCACGGCGCGGGTGACGGCCGCTTCTACACGCTCAAGACCAGGAAGGACGGCGCCGTATGACGAACGTCGCGCAGGCCGGGGCCCTCGAGGCCCCGGCCGCCGGCCAGGTCCCCCCGGGTGGTGCCCAGTGACCGCGTCGCACCAGCACCCGGACACGCTGCCCAACGCACTCGCGTGGGCGGACCGGGCCGCCTGCCGCGGCCTGCCGCTGGACCTGTTCTTCTCCGACGCCAAGGGCACCATCCGGCAGGCGAAGCGCGTCTGCCGCCCGTGCCCGGTCCGCCCGCAGTGCCTCACGGAGACGCTACGGGCGGAGGGCTCCAACCGGTACGGCGTCAGCGGCGGCCTGGACGCCGACGAGCGCGCCAAGCTGGCCGGGCAGAACGGCAAGGGCCAGGCAGCAAAGTCGTCCCGCCGGGCCCCTGCCCCGTGCGGTACGCCGGCCGCGTACCGGCGCCACTTCCGCAGGGGAGAGATCCCGTGCGCGGAATGCTCACGGGCCAACGCCGAGCGCCGGGCGCGGCAGAAGCCCGCCGAGTGCGGCACGAACGCGGGGCACCGCAAGCACGTCCGTGAGAAGACCGAGATCTGTGCGCCGTGCCGCCAGGCGCACTCGGCAGCGGAAGCCCGGCTGCGCCGCACCGGCAGCACCACCGCCCCGAAGTGACCAGCCAGACGGAGGGCGGCGGCATCGGGCCGCCGCTCCTCGACTGGCGGGACTCCTCCCACTGGTCGCACACGGAGAAGCCGTGCCGCTACTGCGGCCGGCCGACCAACCTCCGCGACTCCAAGCGGTCGCCCGCCCACAAGATGTGCGCCGAACGCGCGCTCGCCCAGCAGGCCGCCGACGCGGCCGACGCCTATCAGATCGGACACCACTGATGACCACCGTCGTCCGCCCTACCGGGCCCCTCAACAAGACCCGGCTCGCCGAGGCCGTCGCGCTCCAGCTCGGCGTGTCCAACGAGGACGGCATTCGCGCCGTCGAAGCCGTACTCAACGTGATCGCCCGGACCGTCGCCGGCGGGCACAGCGTCACCGTCACCAACTTCGGCAGCTGGATCCCCAAGCACAGGCCGGCCAGCACCCGGCGGAACCCGCAGAACGGCGACCCCGTTCCCGTGCCCGCGCACACCCGCCTCTTCTTCCGGCTCTCCGACCGCCTGGCCGCCGCCGTCCGCGCCCAGGACCCGGCCGCCGCCGACATCACCAAGCTCCCGAAGGGCAGCCTCCGATGACCCGCCCCACCCCGGGCAGCCAGGTGACCGGCACCCGCCGCCAGGAGCTCGCCGCCGAGGCGAAGGACTGGTACCTGCAGGGCTGCACCATCCAGTCCACCGCCGACCGTATCGGCCGCTCCTACGGCGCCACCCGCGTGCTGCTCCTCGAGGCCGGTGTGAAGCTCCGGCCCCGCGGCGGCATGCGGACCCGCTTCGGATCGGCGGACCGCCGATGACCCGCTACTTCCACGGCGGCATCCCCGGCCTCAAGCCCGGCGACCTGATCACCCCGCACCCGCCCAACGTCGTCGACGGCTGCGACATCTGCGCCGCCAAGGCCGCCGGGCAGCAGCCCGTCGTGGACGGCCTCGGCGTGGTCGACCCGCTCACCGAGCGCCCGGACCGCGTGTACCTCACCAGCGACCGTGAGTACGCCCGCTTCTACGCCTCCAAGTACCCGCTCGGCGACCTGTACGTCGTGGAGCCCGTCGGCGACCTGGAGCCGTCCGCCGAGGACCACTTCCCCACCTGGACGGCCCCGACCGCGCGCGTCGCCAGCGTCTACGACCGCGCCGTACGGCTCACCCCGCACCGCCGGCGGACGCTGCTGCGCCGCTGGAAGGCCGCGGACCTCGAGCACGCCCGCGCCCGCGAGTAGCCCCGCCCGGACCTTGCCGTATCGGTTCCGCACCACCCCCGAGAGAAGGACCAGTTGAGCACTGAGGAGCAGGACAGCCGCGCGAGCGGAGGCGTCCCGAACGCCTTCGGCAACGCGTTGTCGTGGAAGTGGACGCGCCAGATGTCCACCTATCTGCGCCGGTCCGGCCTGCCCCTGCTCCTGTGCCAGCTGAGGAACTTCGCCAACGCGTCGGGGGAGGTCGCCTTCTCCGGGGACCGGAAGCCCATCCGGATCACCGACATCGCCAAGGCCGCCTGCGCCGACGAGAAGGACACGCGCCGCTACATGGAGGCCGCGATCCGGGCCGGCGTCGTCCAGGTGGTCGGGGAACGGAAGCGTGGCAAGCCGACCCGGTACGTGATCGTCGTGCACCCGTTCCCGGACTGGCAGGCCGCCGAGGACTACCTGCAGTCGACCGCCCGGAAGCGTGCGCCGGCCTGGGAGACCAAGGCAGGAAGTTCGGGGGACAGCGCCCCGAACCGGAACGGGGGACAGTCCCCCGAACTTCCCGGCGGTACGGATTCAGAAGTTCGGGGGACAGCGCCCCGTATGAGTTCGGGGGACAGCGCCCCGAACGGTTCGGGGGACAGCGCCCCGAACAACCCAGGGGGGTTCCCAGGGAGTTCCCATGACGGGGCCGAGGTCGGTTTCCAACCTCAGGTAGTGGGCGCTCCGGAAGATCAGATCGATTACCAGGAACACCACCACGACGACACCAGCTCGGCGCCGGACTCCGACGACCCCGGCACGTGGCGCGTCTGCCCCGGCTGCCGCCGTCGGATCATGCCCAGCCCCTGGGACCCCGACCGCCGGGTGCACGCCCGATGCGAACCCCACCTCGCCCCGGAAGCCGAGAGGACCAGCGCATGACGCCCTACGAGCGGCTCATGGCCGAGGAGATCCCCACCGGCACCTTCGGCCACGCACGCCCCCCACGGCCCCAGGAACGCCACGCACGGCCCTGGACCCCGAAGGAGCAGGCCCAGCACCTCGCCGAACTGAACGCCGCCCTAGACGGCTGGCAGGACACCAGCGAACGCGCCCAGCAGAAGCGAGTCCGTCACCTCCACCTCATCCACGGCCGAGACCAGACACCACACGCCGCCTGACCGCCGTGCCATCCGGTTCCGCCCGCCATCGCGCACAGACAGGACTGACCATGACCACCGTCACCCCGAACCCGCACAGCCCCTACGCCAACGCCGACCCCAACTACCGGCACATCTTCGGCACGTTCGTCCTCTTCGGCGATCCCGAGCCCGGTGCACTCACCCCGACCGCCTGCAAGCGGCTGGCCGTCGTCCCCGAGGAACCGCTGCAGAACCCCAACGAGGGGGACGGAACGCTGCCGGAGGGCCTGTGCCCGGGGTGCGTGTCCGTGATGCAGGGCGGCCGGGCCGAGAAGTCGGACACCGCCGAGTGCGGGGAATGCGACGCCGCGACCTGGCACGGCGAGCTGTGCGCGCTGTGCCGGATAGCGAAGCACGACGAGTGGTGGCCGACCCGCGACCAGCAGTCGTGACCATCGCCGCGCTGCGCCGCCTCCTCGACGAGGAACTCCCCGACGTCCCACGCCACTCAGCCCCACGCCTCCCCCGCCAGCACTTCACCGCCAAGGAGACACCCGACATGGCCACCACCGTCACGAGCCCGGCGCACCCGATCGCTGGCCTCACGCTCCCCACCCCGTCGAAGCCCGCGGCCACGAGCACCGAGGAGATCCCGGTCGGCCAGCTCCTCAAGTGGGGCGACGACCACGACGACACCGAGATCCAGGACCAGGCCGCTCGAGTCCGCGCCGGCCTCCTCGGTCTCAGCAAGAGGCACGCCGCCGACCTCGAGCTGACCGCCATCACGACGGAGGCCGAGGAGCTGGAGCAGCGCCTGGCCAAACTCCGGGCCCGCGAGGCCGAGCTGGCGCCCGCGAAGAAGGCCGGCCGCCGCGCCTCCCCGTCCTACGACGCACCCGCGGTACGCGCCTGGGCGAAGAAGGCCGGCGTCGACTGCCCCGGCCGCGGCCGCGTCCCGAAGGCCGTGCTGGACGCCTGGCGCGCCGCCACCGGAGCCCCCGCCGCATGACACGCGAACGGCCGCCCGCAGTCGAGTTGCGGGCGGCCGTCCACCCCGACCCTTCCACACCACCAGGAGCCTGACCATGACCGAACCCGCCGACCGGACCGCCCTCCGCGACCGCATCGCCAACGCCATCGGCCGCATCCCCTTCGTGCTCCCCATCGAGCACCGGCGTAAGGCCGCCGATGAGGTGCTGGCGGTGCTGCCCGAGCCCGCCGAGTTCGAGCTGCGCGGCACGGCCGAGATCCGGGCCGCCGCTCTCCGCGAAGCCGCCGACCGATACGCCACGCTCGTCGACCAGAGCGAGGCCTACGAGCGTGAGCAGGGCCAGCTCGACGAGGTGGCGCGCCTTCAGTACGGGACAGTCCGCGACGTGGTGATCGGGCTGCGCCGCCTGGCCGACGAGACACCGGCCGCCGAGGCCAAGCCCGCCACGTTCGCCGACGGTGGCGTCAACGACATCCGCGAACTCTACGCCCTGCACGCAGTGATCACCGCCACCGGTGGAGAACTGACCCCGCCGGTGCACCGCGCCATCGACGACCTGCGCGGCGTGTGGGACCGGGAACTGCGGCGCGAGCAGGAGCGCCGCGCCGCCATGGCGGCGCGGCAGGGCAGGGCCACGCCGTGATCGCCGACGCCATCGACACCGCCATCACCCTCGGCTGGACCCTCGCCGCCTGGATCACCGTCCTCGCCGCCGTCGGCACAGCGCTGCTCCTCGGCACCGTGGCTGCCGCCTGGTGGACCTGCCGCACCCTCTACCGCCTCACCCGACCCCGCACCCCGGAGACCTCGTGACCACCGCCCTGTACGTCATCCTCACCGCCGTCCTCGTCGGCCCCGCCTGCTGGCGCTGGGGCCACTCCACCGCCCGCGTCCGCATCGTCCACGTCGGCGCCATCCGCGCACAGGGCGACGAGCAGCTCCTCGCCCAGGAGCGCGCCCACTTCGACCAGCTGGTGGCCGGCCTCGACCTCCCCGACGACCGTAAGGACACCGAATGAGCAGCCCGAGCTGCGGCACACCGCACCACGACTACCCGCAGACCCTCTGCACCGAGCCCGCCGGCCACTACCGGCGGCTCATCGACCCGCACGCCGGACCGCTCATCATCGACGGCCGCGAGCGTGGGGCCGCCGCCTGGGACGAGCCGGAGACCACCCGGTGACCGGCCCGTCCTCGAGCCCGCGGGGCGAGCACACGCCCCGGCCCGGCATCACCTGGACCACCACCGTCGAATGGTCCGGCGAGCAGCTGGTCGACGACGACGCCCCCGACCCCACCCCGCCCAACCGAGCCACCCGCCGCGCCGCGCGCGCAGCACGGAGGAAGAGCAAGTGACCGAGCCCCGCTACACCGCGAGCACCATCACCAGCAACGCCCTGGACGAGCTGTACGCCGAGCGCGATCGGGCGCGGCACGCCCTCCGGCACCTCCTGCGACACCTGCCCAGCCACACGGAGACCGAGGAGCAGCACGTCGACCGCACCCCGCCGGACAGCGTGCGCCAGCTGGTCGACGCGCTCGCCGACGCGCTCCCGGACTGGGCCCCCGCCGAGGAGCGGGACTTCGTGTGGAGGCATTACCAGCTCACCCACCGCGTTCTGACCCGCCGTGTCGCCCAGACCGAGGAGCGCGCCGAGAACTTTGAGGGCCGCGCCAAGGCGATGGAACAGCGCGCCAAGACGGCCGAGCGCAGCGCCGAGCTGGCCGACGCCGTCACTGCGGAGACGAAGCGGCTCATGCAGCGCCGCACCACCACTCTGCGCCACCGCGCCGAGGAGTGGGAGCAGTACGCCCGCCGCTTCTACCTCGCCTGGAAGTCCGCCCGCCGCCGCGCCCAGCGACGCAACCGGAGCGCCACCCACCGACTTGCCAAGCTCGACGAGCGCCGGCAGCAGATACGCGAGCTGGAGCAGCGCGCCGAGAAGGCCGAGCGCAACGTCAGCTCCGTGGCCCGCGCCCTCGCCCGTGGTGACCGCTACCGCACCGCATGGCGCAACGCCCGCCAGCGCGCCCGCGTGATGTCCGACGAGCTGACCCGCCGCGCCCCGCTCACCGGCCAGTACGCCGCCGCCCTCGCCCGCGTGCGCGAAGCCTTGGCATCCCTGCACCGCACCATGGCCCACGACCCCCGCGACTGGGCTCTGGATAAGCGCGACGCCTGGCTCTGGGGCATCGTCTGCGGCTGGGAGTGCGAGGCGCAGCACGACCACGATGTGGTCTGTGGGCGAGACAACCCGCTGCGCCAGGTTGCGGCGCGCCACCGCTGGCCCAACGAGGACGTCGAACGGCTGAAGACGTACCGGCGTGCGGTCGCCGCCCTGGACGGGCCAGCCGTTCCGGCAGCGACCGAGACGCACGTCCAGGTCCACGTCCAGTCCGACCCGCCGCACATCGCCGAAGCCATCCGCGACATCCGCCGCTTCGGCCCCACCTGTCGCGGGTGAGTCCACCTGTCCGCCTGCAACTGCCCGTACGGCGCCCGCTGCCCCAACTGCCGTGACTGAACACGACGAAGGGGCGCGCCTCCACGACCTCCCCAGGCCAGGCGCGCCCCTCAGGCGGAATCACCGTACCGCCCCACGCACCACAGGAGCCACGATGACCACCGCCAGCCCCACCCCGCAGCAGCACCTCCAGACCGTCATCGACAACTGGCGGTACCTCACCGACATGCTCGACACCCACGTCTCCGCGCCCTGGCCGCCCGCCGGCCGCATGGCCGACTACCTGCGGGCCCTCGAGTTCGCCGACAGCCAGACCGTCCGCCAGCAGCGCGGAACCCGCGAGCTCGAGGTCCCCGCCGGCCAACCCCCGCTCAACCTCGACGCCTTCGACGCCATCCGCACGACCGAGCTGGCGCTCCTCGGCACGGCCGACCACATCGCCGCCGTGGCGCAGCGCTACCCGATCACCGTGGACACCGGCCGCGGCTGGACCGACGACCTCCACCGGCAGGTCGCGCTCCTCGCCATCCGCGACCAGGCCGACCCGCGCCGCTGGTCCTTCACCGACACCGCCACCCGCACACCGTCACACGCTGCGGTCTGGCTCCAGCAGCGCCTGGACGAAGCGGACGGCCCGTTCCGGCCGCTCACCACCGACCAGCAGCGCCTCATCGAGAACGTGGCCCGGGAGGCCAGCACGCGCGTGCAGATGGCGCTCGCGATCCTCCGTCGCCACACCAGCGTTCCGTACCCGTGCCCGCACTGCCGCGCCCGCTCGCTCGTCGTCCAGGGCGGCGACGGGCAGACGCCGGCCGCCCAGTGCGGCCGGTGCGGGCGGACCTGGACCGGGCGGGACACCACCGCTGCCGCGTAGCCGTGGCATCCTGAGCGTGGCGGTCCGGAAGAGCCGGGTAGCGACCGGCGGCCGGTGGGATACGGGAGCCCGCCCGGGCTGCCCCACACACGACGAAGCCCCCACCGAACTGGACCCGGTGGGGGCTTCGTCGCGCGGCTACTCCTTCGGTGGCCGGCCTCTCAGGTCCGTACGCCAGCCCGGGCGCGTGACCCTGCTCCGGAAGTACGGCGCAGCGAGCCGGTAGTCCACGGCCTTTGAGCTACCGATCGTCGCCACCGGCGGGAAGTCGGGATCCTCCCGCGAGATCTTCGATACGCGCTGGTGAGAGATCCGCTCAACGATCCCGTCAGCAACGAGTCTGCGCGCGAGCTCACGGAACGACACCATGTCCGGCCCTCCTTCTGCGTTGGCCACGGGCACCATCCTGTCTGACCTAGTTGCCACGTGGCAACAAGGACGCTACGTTGAACCTGGCAACAACAAAGCCCCGGCCCGGAGTTCACAGCTCCACATGGGCCGGGGCGGACCCACCCACAACCACGACGAAGGAGCAGGTCCGCCATGGAGCGTACCGACCAGCCCGCCCCCCAGCCCACCCCCATCGCCGAGGACAACAACGCCACCGCGCCCGAACTCCTCGCCCGCGCCGCCGCCGACTACACCCACGCCCAGGCCCGCCGCAACCAGCTCACCGGCGAGGACCGCGTGAACGGCCAGCAGACCGGCGGGACCGCCTGATGGGCCTCTTCGGCCGCCGCGCCCAGTCCACCCGCGACTACCCGGCCGCCGGCGTCTCCGTCACCGGCGACGCGAGCCGCTTCCGCCGCGCCAAGACGACCGGCGCCCGCCAGGCCGGCCGCGAGGGCCAGGCGTGGGAGGACCGCGACCGCGCCCAGGACCGCCGAGGCCACTGGTACCGGCCCGCCCGCTAACCCACCGACCGGCCGCCCCGCGCGAAATTCCCCCCGCGCGGGGCGGCCACCTTCCCGCTCCCGGAGACACTGTGAAGCTCTTCGCCCGCATCCGCCGCCTTGACGTGTTCGCCGTCGTCGAGGCCCTCCTCACCCTCGCCGCACTCGCCCTCGTCGCCGTCACCGTCGGCGGCCAGCTCGGCCCCATGCTCGGCCTGCACAGCACCCTCGGCCAGATCGCCGGATGGTCCATCGCCCTCGTCTACGACGCCCTGTGGATCGGCTCGCTCCGCATGTCGGAGGTCGCGATCCGGCAGCGCTCCCGCATCGGCATGGCCGTGATGCTCGGCCTGTCTCTGACCGCGCTCGGCGTCTCCACCGGCACCCTGCTGATCCTCGGCCACGCGCGCGTGTTCGCGTTCGTGCCCCTGGCCGCCGCCGCGTTCATGGCGCTTCGTCTCTTCGCCGGCAACGTCCTCGCCGACACCGCCACCGCCAACGAGATCGCCGCACAGTCCGCAGCCGACCGCAACGACCGCGCCCTTGCCGCGGCCACCGCCCGCCACCTGCGCTCGACCGCGGTCACGGACGTGGTCACCGAGACCGCTGACCACCTCGGAGAGATGGAGCGGCAGATCGCCCGCGCTAAGACCCTCACTGCGGCAGAGGCCCGGATCAGCAAGGCCCGCGCGAAGGCGGAGGAGCGGCTTCGGAAGGCGGACAAGGAGCACGGCGCGAAGGCCAAGGCGTTCGCGGGACGGGCTCTGACGCTCGCCGTCACGACCCCCGACACACCCGCCCTGCCCACCGGCACGGACCGTCCCGCCGGCGGCACGGGGCCCACCACGAACCCGGCTCCCCAGCCCGCCCTCGACACGGCCGCCCCGCAGCCCGTGACGGACACCGGCACGCAGGCCAGCACCCCCACCGACACGATCACCGACACGGCCGACACCTCCTCGGCACACCCCGTCACGCTCGCCGACCTCGCCGCCGTCGCGGGCGTGCCGACCCCCGTGCCGGGAGAGTCCCTCACCGACGCCCAGCTCGACGTCGTCCTGCGGCACCTGCGCTACACCGACGACCCGCCCCGCTCCTACCGGCAGGCCCGTGACGACTTCCGCACCGGCGGGTTCGTCGGCAGCGAGGAGCGCGTCCGCCGCGTGTGGGGCGCCCTCCTGACGAAGGAAGAGACCACCCCCGCGGGCGAGTAGGACCCGGCATCCGGCACCACCAGTGACGGCCAGCACCCCGGTTCTGGCCCTCGCTGCGACTGCCGGAAGCAGTCGACCCAGGGACGGCGAGTGACCCGGCGAGCAGACCCCGTGCAGACCCGGCGAGCAGACCCCGACCTGTCCCTATCCGACCCGTGAGGACCGTCGCATGACCAGCCAGGGCGCCGATGAGCTGCGCGCCCGCCACTACCTCCACCGCACCGGCGCCCGCCCCATCGGCCACCAGGAGCCCACCATGCCCGACCGCCCCATCACCCCGACCCGGGTCATCCCCGCCGGCGCCCCGCTCCCGGCCCGCCCGCCGGAGCCCGGGGAGGCCCCGCCCTGGCGGATGCCGCCCCCGGCCCCGCCCGCCGCACCGCCACCGTGGCCTGGCCCCCCGCCCGGCCCGCTCGAGGTCCACATCACCCTCGTCCCCGCCACGACCCCCGAGCCCGAGCCGCAGCCCCGCATGTGGGAACGGCTCTGGGCCCGCTTGGCGACCTGGCGCATGGCTGTCGCCCTCCTCGCCGCCCTCACCCCCTGGGCAGGTGGACAGAGCCCCGTCGGTATCTGGTCCCACACCGTCCACCAGGCCCGCACCGAGGCCGGCATCGGCGCCGCCTACGTCATCGCCACCGTCGCCGTGCTCGCCGCCTGGGCCCTGGACCGGCACGCCGGCCGCGTCGTCCCCCGCTTCCTCCTCGTCACCGCCGGCCTCGGCGCCCTCGGCGTCCTGCACTGGTGGGACCCGTTCCTGCTGCTCACCGGAGTCGACCTGTGACCGCCACCGACAAGCTCACTCTGGGCGGACTCCTCGTCGCCCTGATCATCCTGACCTGCAACCTCTACCCCTGGTACCGGGGCGGCCGGGAGATGTCCAAGCTCGCCGCGTTCGGCAAGGGCACCAGCGCCGGCGTGTGCATCGCGATGTGCCCTGGCGGCATCCTCGGCTGGGCGCACTCCCGGTCCGGCACCGTCGGCAACGGCCTCGGCGAGCGCACCAGCCAGGCCGCCACCGGCACCGCGTCCGCCCAAGGGCTGACCACCGGCCAGCTCGTCGGCCTCGGCGCCACCGGCGCGGTCATCGTCGTCATCGCCATCCTGCTCGTCGTCCTCGCCTACAAGGAGGCAGGGAAGAAGGACAAGCGCCGGATCCTCGGTGGCGCCTACGTCGGCAGCACCCTGTGCCTCACCGCGGGCGTGGCCGGAGCGCTCGCCTGGCTGCCGGCCGCCGTCAACGGCGTCGGCGACGGCATCGTCACCGCGGTGCAGGGGGCGGGGATCCTGTGAGCCGCCTCGCCCGCCCCGCCGACCGGATCGCCACCGGCTCCGCGCTCGTCGCCCGCCGCCTGGGCGCCCGCGCCGCCGCATGGGTGAGCCGGGGCCGGCGCACCGACCTGACCGGCTGGCGCGCTGCCCTCGGCTGCTGGCTCCGCCTGGCCCTCCTCGGTTTCGGCCTGTACCTGCTGTGGCGCCTGATACGCGCCGTGCCGAACCTGCTGTGGCTGCTCTCCTTCGGGTGGGTGCTCGCCGCCTGGAGGGCCGGTCGACCCGCCGCCGAAGAGACCACCGAGGACGTCCTCGAGCCCTCCGGGGAAGAGGCACCCGCGGGCCCCGATCCGGAAGCCGTCCGTACCCTCCTGCGGACCCTCATGGGGGACGCCTCCGGGGTGCACCTGAACACCGTCCTCGCCCACCTCCAAGAACACGGCCAGTGGGAAGGCCGCACGGTCACCGATCTGCGCGTCCATCTGGAGCACCTCGGGGTGCCCCACGACCGCGGCGTGAAGGTGGCCGGCGTGCCGACCTGGGGAGTCCGACGGAGGGACCTCGAGGCCCCTTCCCCAGCCGCCTCCGAAGAGCCGTCTCCCGCCCCGTCTACCGCCGCCTGACCTGCACGTCTACCGCGCCATCTACCGCCATCTACCGCCCGTCTACGGGCCCATCTCCCCCAGCTGTCAGTGCCCTTCGGAAGGATCGAACCCATGACTACTCGCCAGCTCCCGCACGACGACTACATCGACGCCGTCTGCGAGGCGCTCGACAAGGCCGGCCCCGAAGTGAAGGACGGCCGCACCGGCGACTGCGAGACCCGCGGCACGTACTGCTACCTCAACGCCGTCATCGAGCTGGACATGCTCAGCGTCGGCCTCCAGGACGAGCGGAACAACCTGCTGCTGATCTGGGAGTGGCACACCGGTACCGAGGCCGACCACGGTGAGCCCGCGCGCGGCCCACAGTGGCAGTTCGCCGAGCTGAAGGACGACGGCTCCAACGAGTACCCGACCGACCTGCCCGTCCTCGGCTACGCCAGCCCGGACGCCATCGTGGAGGCCGTCCGCAAGGTCATCAGCGGCGACATCCTGCCGGGCGACTTCTTCAACGTGGGCCAGTGGCGCGGCTGGGATGGCGGGATCATCGGCGACACCTGGGAGCGGCACGCCGAGCTGAACGCCGCATGCGAGGCCTGGGGTACGGACGAGAGCACATCCTGACCCGCCCCAACTGCGGACGCAGTTGCACAACCGCCTGATCATGCCGCATCCTGGCCTCACGTCCGGCGTGCCCGGACACCGATCGAGACGCACGGCCCCCGCCCACCACATCAGCGGGGGCCGTTCGCGTACCCAGACGTCCGCGCAGGGCACCACCCGATCGCTCACGAGTGCGGGTTGCTGCTGGCGCTCCCGCCCTGCGCGGACCAGACCCCCGCTGCCCGGCGATGGGGCAGAGAGCCTCCCCCGTGGGCGTCCCGAGCACGGACGTTCACCAGGTGTGCGCGCAGCGACCGGGCAGCGGGTCAACATCACAGGACAGGCACAGCGCCCCCACGCGACCCCCACAGAGCCGATGATGGCCCCGCCAGCACCAGCCATCCCTGGGGGGACCATGCGCACCCGCACCGCACTCACAGCCGTCCTGCTCGCCCTCGCCGTGCTCACCGCCGGCTGCGGCAAGTCAGAAGCCGAGCAGCAAGCCGACTGCCAGAAGGCACTCACTTCAGAGGCCACGAAGACCAACCGTCCCGACGCCTGCAAGGGCCTCAGCCAGGACGACTACGACGCGCTCCTGATGGCCTGGGCTCTCAAGAACGCCCTCAACGAGATGCCCAAGAAGGACCGGGACACCCTCGACTACTACGACGACGGCAAGCTGAACGGCAGCATCGGCGGCGACGAGTAGCAGGGAGGTGGCGCCCGTGGCCAAGCGATGGGACGGGCGCCCCTACAGGCGTCTCACCGCCGAAGTCCGCCGCCTCGGTGACCCGTGCTGGCTGTGCGGCCACGACATCGACCTCACCCTCGATCCACGCTCGCCCTGGTCGTTCACCGTCGACCACGTCACCCCGCTCTCCCGCGGCGGTGACCTCCTCGACCCCGCCAACGCCCGGCCGGCGCACCGCCGCTGCAACTCGAGCAAGGGCAACCGCGTCACACCCCGCGCCGTCGGCCCGACCTCCAGGAGGTGGTGACCATGGTCGATCTCGGTCCCCTGTACAGCGACGATCCCCGCGCCCGGCTGCAATCTCGTCAGCCGCCGCCTCGCTGGTACGAGTACAGCTACACCGCCACCGGCGCCGAGTACTGGCTGCGCTTCCTCACCGGCGAGCCCCGCGAGTTCGCCTACGTCGTCCCGCGCCGCATCGCCTGCCGGCTCTTCCGCTGGCACAACGTCACCTGCCGAGGACGAGCCGACCACGACCACCCGAGGGGGACATGACGATGACCGAGCACGTGCAGTTCGCCCGTCGTATGCCAGGACGCGCCAGCTGGAGCAGGACCTGGGCATAGAGCCCAGCAACCCGCCAGCCAGCTTCGTCGACCAGTACGCCGACCCGGACCTGGTCGACTGCGGCAACAGCTGGTGTCAGCGTCGGAGGTGACGCCCCGTGCTGTACGTCATCTGCGGGCCGCCGGCCGGGGGCAAGTCCAGCTGGATCGCCGCCCGCGCCCGACCCACCGACATCGTCATCGACCTCGACCGGATCGCGCTCGCCCTCGCCGGGCCCGACGCCCCGTCCTGGCAGCACGACCCCACGCTGCTGAAGGTCGCACACCGAGCCCGGTTCGCCGCCATCGACGAGGCGGTCAAGCACCGGAGCACCGTGGACGTGTACCTGATCCACACCATGCCGAGCCCCAAGGCGCTCGCCCGGTACAGGCGCTGGGACGCTGAGATCGTCACCGTCGACCCGGGCAAGGACATCGTCATGCAGCGGGTCAGGGACATGCGGGACCCGGGCATGACCGCCGTCGCCACCCGCTGGTACCGGCAGCACGCCAACCGTGGGATCGGCCGGCCAGCCGGGCGACAGGCATCCCGAGCCTGGTGACCACCGCGCCCACGCGCCCCGGTCACCCACCGGGCCGGGCCCGGGAGCACCGGCAGGCAGGGCAGGCAGCACCCCACCCGGACACACCGCCCCTCGGTCGGTCCACCCCGAGCCGAGCCGCTCACACATCACGATCGCCTTCACGCGACGAAGCGGTGAGCAGCGCGGCCGCGGCCGGTCGGGCCAAGGGGAGGGGGGCCTTGGGTCATCGTGAGATCCGGGAGACGGGCGACCCAAAAGCACTTCGTGGTCTGTTTTGCGCGCGGCCCGATCGAGCCGCTATCCCGCTGAAGCAGAGGCCAGCGGAATAGGCGATGCGACCCACATGCACCCTGCGCCCCTTGTGTCCGAATTTGCAGTTTGGTTGCTCGGTTTGCTCCTAATCCGCTGATGTCAAGGCCAGCGGAATAGCGACTTGATCACGGGGGGGGGGGGGCGTCATGGGCTTCGTCGCCGAGGCGATCGCCGCCGAGATCCAGCAGCTCAACGTCGGCGACCGCGCGCCCGGCCTGTCCGAGCTGGCTGAGTCGCTGGCCCGGTCCGTCGACGAGGCGGTCGACAACCCGTCGGCGAAGGCCGCGGCGGCGCGGGAGCTGCGGGCGGTGATGAAGGAGCTGCGGGCGCTGGCCCCGGTGAAGAGCGAGGGGGGTGCGCTTGATGACCTTGCTGCCAAGCGTGCGCAGCGGCGGGGAGCTTGAGCCCGCTGTCCCCGATGCCAGGGGTGCCCAACGCCCCCGCGTCGTCACTGTCCCGCCGTTCGTGTCGAGCGCGGGGCAGGAGGCGGTGGAGCTGGCGGCCGTGGCGGGGCTGGTGCTGGACGACTGGCAGCAGTTCGTACTGCACGTCGGCATGGGCGAGCGGGAGGACGGCTCCTGGTCGGCGTTCGAGACGTGCGTGAACGTGCCGAGGCAGAACGGCAAGGGCGGCATCATCGAGGCCCGCGAGCTGTGGGGGCTGTTCCTCGGCGGCGAGAGGCTGATCCTGCACAGCGCGCACGAGTTCAAGACGAGCATTGAGGCGTTCCGGCGTATCGAGGCGCTCATCATGAACTGCGATGAGCTGCGCAAACGCGTCGCGCGGGTGCGGCGGACGACCGGCGAGGAAGCGATCGAGCTGCTGAGCGGGCAGCGGCTGCGCTTCCTCGCCCGGTCGGGCGGCTCCGGCCGTGGCTTCACCGGCGCGTGCAACATCTTGGACGAGGCGATGATCCTCGGCGACGACGCCATGGGCGCGCTGATGCCGACCATGGCGGCCGTGAAGGACCCGCAGCTCTGGTACCTGGGCAGCGCGGGTATCGGCGCGCCGTCCATGCAGCTCGGGCGGCTGCGGCGGCGGGCCCTGGCAGCGATCGAGTCCGGGGAGCCGGATCCGTCGCTGGCCTACCTGGAGTGGAGCATCAGCCCGCACGCGCGGGAGTGCCCGACCGGGTGCACGGACCACGACGACCTGAACTCGCCGGTGTCGGCGGCGCGGGCGAACCCTGCGCTCGGCTACCGGCTGACGCTGGAGCACACGGAGCGGGAGCGCCTGAGCATGGGGCCGGAAGTGTTCGCGCGGGAGCGGCTCGGTGTGGGCGAGTATCCGTCGGACGGGGCGGACGCCTGGGTGGTCATCGGCAAGGACGCCTGGGAGGCCCTGACGGACGGCGACAGCCAGATGACGGACCCGGTGGCGTTCGCCATCGACGTCACACCGGAGCGGAGCCACGCGAGCATCTGCGCGGCCGGCCAGAGCGGCAAGGCCGTGCACGTCGAGGTCATCGACAACCGGCCCGGCACGGACTGGATTGTCCAGCGGGCCAGGGAACTGGCGGAGAAGTGGGAACCGCGGTGCTTTGTGATCGATACGGGCAGTCCGGCGGGGTCGCTGATCCGCGACCTGAAGAAGGGCTTGCAGGTCGATCCGGAAGAAGAAGCGGACGGCGACGAGGAGCCTCAGCTCCTGGCTCCGGTCGTGGAGATGAAGACCCGGGATGTCGTGCAGGCCGTCGGCCAGTTCTACGACGCTGTGGCAGCCGACCGGATCGTGCACCTGGGCCAGGCGCCGCTCGCCACCGCGCTGGCAGGCGCCAGAAAGCGCGACCTTGGGGACGCGTGGGCGTGGGCGCGGCGCGGCCTCGGGGTGGACATCACGCCGCTGGTCGCGGGGACGAACGCCCGGTGGGGCCTCTCGGTGGAGATCGAGGAGCCGGAGGAGGAGGTAGAGCCGTGGGCCGAATTCGAATGACGCGGACCGCGCTTGCCCGCGCGGGCGTCGTGACGGGTGGCGGGCTGTTCACCGCGGGGATCGGGCTCGCCATCGACCTGGCGGCTGCGCTCATGACGGCCGGCCTCGGCCTGGGGGCCTACTGCCTGCTGCTGATGGACGTGGCCCCGCCGAAGGAAAGCCGAGGTGAGGGCCCGTGATGAACCTGTGGCGGGCCTCCCGCAGCCCTGCGGAGTCCCGGGCGATCAGCACGATCGACGACTACGCGCAGGCCCTCCAGGACTCTCTGGGGTACGGCGGCTACTCGGCGCTGGGGATCACCCAGACCCAGCCCGGGCAGGCCGCTGAGAAGGCGCCCACGGATCTGCCGGGGTACGCGCAGCTGTTCGCGACGAACCCCGTGATCTGGGCGTGCATGGTCGCCCGCCAGATGGTGTTCTCAGCACCGCGGTTCACGTGGCAGCGGCTGAACAACGGCACACCATCAGCCATGTTCGGTTCGTCGGAACTGCGGCTCCTCGAGGAGCCGTGGCCGGGCGGGACGACACAGGACCTGCTCTCCCGGGACATCCAGGACGCCGACCTGGCGGGCAACGCCTACTGGACACGCTTCGGGGACGAGATGGTCCGACTGCGGCCGGACTGGGTGTACATCGTGCTGGAGCGCCGCGAGCACCGCGGCGGGCACCTCGGCTGGCGGAAGCTGGGCTACATCTACCAGGAGCCCGGTGAGGAGCCGGTAGCGCTGCTCGCGGACGAGGTCGCGCACTTCGCGCCCGTCCCCGATCCGCTGGCGACGTACCGGGGCATGTCGTGGCTGACGCCGGTGATCCGCGAGGTGCAGAACGACGGGCTGATGGCCCGGCACAAGCGGAAGTTCCTGGAGAACGCGGCCACCCCGAACATGGTCGTGCGCCTGGCCCGCGAGGTGAGCCCGGAGGCGTTCGCCAAGTTCAAGGCGAAGATGGAGGCCAGCCACCGCGGTGTCGAGAACGCGTACAAGACGCTGTACCTCGGCGGCGGCGCGGACGTCACGGTCGTCGGCGCGGACTTCCAGCAGCTCGACTTCGCGAAGGTCCAGGGCGCCGGCGAAACCCGCATCGCCGCGGCCGCCGGGGTGCCCCCGATCATCGTGGGGCTGTCCGAGGGGCTCCAGGCCGCGACGTACTCCAACTACGGCCAGGCCCGGCGGCGGTTCGCGGACGGCACGATCCACCCGCTGTGGCAGAACGCCGCCGGCAGCTTCGCCCGCCTGGTCCGGCCGCCCGGCGGCGGCACGTCCGGCGCGGTGCGGCTCTGGTACGACGCCCGCGACGTCCCGTTCCTGCGGGAGGACGCGCGGGACGCAGCCGAGATCCAGGGCCTGCAGTCCCGGACGATCCGCACGCTGGTCGACGCCGGATACACCCCGGAGTCCGTCATGGCCGCGGTGACCGCCTCGGACTGGACGCTGCTCAACCACACCGGCCTGTTCTCCGTGCAGCTCCAGAAGCCCGGCGGGGACCTGCCGCAGGCCGACCGCGCGCGGGCCCTGGCCGCCGCGCTCCAGGACGCCATCCGCCCGATCGAGGGAGGGGCCTGAGATGCCCGCCATGCAGTCCGTCGCCCGTGACCTGATGCGGTCGGCACCATTCCAGCTCCAGCGCGCCGACGGCGACGAGGAAGGCGACGGCCGGACGCTGTCCGGCTACGCCGCCGTCTTCGGCCAGGCCACCGAGATCAACTCCTGGGAAGGCCACTTCACCGAGACCATCCGCAAGGGCGCCTTCCGCAAGACGATCCGCGAGCAGGCCCCGGTCCTCCAGTTCGACCACGGCCGGCACCCGCTGATCGGCAGCATCCCCATCGGCGCCATCAGCCAGCTGCGCGAGGACGACGAAGGACTGTTCGTCGAGGCCCGCATCACCGACAACTGGCTGATGCAGCCGATCCGCGACGCGATCGCCGAGCAGACCGTGAACGGCATGTCGTTCCGATTCGAGGTGGTCCGCGAGGAGTGGCGGGACGTCAACGGCAAGCTCGTCAAGCCCGACGAGGTCCTGGACCTGCTGTGGATGCCCGGCGACCGCGGCCCGCTCCAGCGCGAGCTGATCGAGATCCGGTGCCGCGAGCTGGGCCCCGTCGTCTTCCCCGCCTACGTCGGCACGAGCGTGTCGGTCCGGGCCCGGGACGTCGCGCACGGCCTGGCCGACGACAGCGATGCCCGTGCCCGCCTGCGGGCTTCCCTCGCCCGCGACGCGGCCACCCTGGCTCCGCAGGTCCCCGAGGACCCGGAGCTGCGCCGCGAGGTCGCCACCGCCCTGCTGTACCGGCAGGACGACGCCGCACCGGTCCGCCTCGTCATCGACGTGGCGGGCACCTCAGACCCGGAGCAGCTCAGCGCCGCCGTGCGCGAGGCGCTCCGTCAGCAGCAGACGGCCGCGCCGCTCCTTGTGGAGCACCCGGCCGGACGATCCGTCGCGCCGCCCGATCCTGGGCACCCGACGGCCCCCAGCAGTACCGACGCGCCGCCCGCCGATGGGCACCCGTCGCCCTCCCCCCGCACAGTCCGCATGCGCTCTCAGCTGGCCGAAATCGGCGAGCTGATGGATGGCGTACTGGCGTCCATCGACACGAAGGAGACGAGCTGATGCCGAAGGCACTGCAGCTCTCGCACGGCCAGGCGGTCATCCGCCTGCGTGAGATCCGCGCCCGGCTCGAGGAGCTGGAGAAGCGCGACAACCTGTCCGAGGAGGACGAGCGCGACTTCAACGAGCTGACCACCGAGTTCGCCGAGGTCGACGACCACCGCCGTCAGCTGGAACGCCGCAGCGCCCTGGAGCGGGTGCGCGCCGCGACCCAGGACACCGAGCGGGCCCCGGCCTCGGTCGCCGTCATGCCGGGCAGCGCGGCGACCGGGCGGTCCTACGATTCCGACCCGGTCCTCAACCCCGACTCGGTGGAGGACCGCCGGTTCCGCAACCCGTGGGACCTCGGCGAGATGCGCACCTTCGACCGCTCCCCGGAGCAGGTCGGCCAGGAGCTGAAGTCTCGTGCCCTCGCGGCCGTGGAGAAGATGGCCGCGGCCAACGACCCGATCAGGTCTGCGGCGACGAACATCATCGAGAGCTTCGACGACAAGCGGGGCACCATCGCCCGCATGTGCCTGGCGACGTCCTCGCCCGAGTACCTGCGTGCCTGGTCGAAGCTGGCCGGCGGCCGCGCTCACATGATGTCCCCGGAGGAGCAGAAGGCCCTGGAGCGGGCCATGTCCCTCGCGGACGCCGACGGCGGCTACCTGGTGCCGTTCCAGCTGGACCCGACGGTCATCATCACGTCGAACGGGTCCCGCAACCAGATCCGCCAGGCTGCCCGCCAGGTCGTCGCCACCGGCGACGTGTGGCACGGCGTGTCCGCCGGCGCCGTTCAGTGGCGCTGGGCCGACGAGGAGTCCGAGGCCGGGGACAACGCGCCGGCCTTCGGTCAGCCGACGGTGCCGGTCCACAAGGCGGACGGCTTCGTCCCGATCTCGATCGAGGCGATGAGCGACGCCGAGAACGTCACGATGGAGGTCGGGCGGCTCCTGGCCTTCGGCAAGGACACCCACGAGGCCGCTGGGTTCATCAACGGTACGGGCGTCAAGCAGCCCACCGGCATCGTCACCGCGCTGACGGGCACCGCGAGCGAGATCGCTCCGGCCACGGCGGAGACGTTCGAGTCGGCGGACATCTACGCGATGGACGGCTCGCTGCCCGCCCGGTACCGGGCGAACGCCTCCTGGATGGCCAACCGCAACATCTACAACCTGGTGCGCCAGTTCGACACCCAGGGCGGCGCGGACCTGTGGGAGCGGATCGGCGCAGACGTGCCGGCGCTGCTGATGGGCCGCCCGGCGCTGGAGGCGGAGGACATGGACTCCGGGTTCAACCCGGCAGCCGCCGGCAACAACCGGATCCTGATCCTCGGCGACTTCGAGAACTACGTGATCGCCGACAGGATCGGCATGACCGTGGAGTTCATCCCGCACCTGGTCGGCGCGAACCGCCGGCCGACGGGCCAGCGCGGTTGGTACGCCTGGTACCGGGTCGGCGCCGACAGCGTCAACGACGCCGCGTTCCGGATGCTCAACGTCGCGACCGCCGTCTGACCGAGGGCACTTCTGCGGGCCCCACCTCACGACTTCGGGGTGGGGCCCGCGGCATGCTCCAGAGAGGAGAACGTCATGGCACTGCGGTGCAAGAAGTCGTTCGCGGCATACGTCAACGGGACTCCGCGCGTCGTCAAGGTCGGTGCGCTGGTCGCGGACGACGACCCGATCGTGGAGGGCCGCGAGGCATCCTTCGAGTCCGTAGACGCCCACCTGTCCGCGCGGAAACAGCGGGTGGAGCAGGCGACAGCCGACCCGGGCCAGCCTCGCGACCTCACCCCGCCGACGCCCGCCAGCAAGACGCCGTCACGGCGCGGCCGCAGCTCCAGCAAGTAAGGGGTGAGCGATGCCGTTCGATCTCGGCGCGGCGGTGCGCCTGACCGGAGAGTGCCGGGACCCGGACGGCAACCTCACCACGGCGGCGACGGCCGTCGTGACGGTCACCCTCCCGGACGGGACGGCCCACACCCCGGCCGCCGTCGAAACGAACACCGGCCGCTACCAGGCCGACTACGTCACCACGGCGCCCGGCCGGCACACGGTGCGCTGGCTGTGGACCCAGCCCGCCGCCGCGTACACCGACGTCTTCGACGTCCAGGAGGAGGCGCCGCCGGCGATCCTGTCGCTGGCCGACGCCCGCAAGCACCTGAACCGTGTCAGCACCACGGACGACGACGAGATGCGGTTCTGGATCAACGCGACGACCCGGGTCGTCGAGAACTTTGTGGGCCCGGTGGTCGTCCGGTCGTGCACCGAGGAGCACCAGGTGCGCAACGCGGACACCGTCGTGCTGCGGCGCACACCGGTCGTCGCCGTGACCGCTGTCGAGTCCGCGCTGACCGGTGCGGTGTCCTACGCCGTTGACAGCCTCGGCGTGGACGGCGACACCGGCGAGGTCTTCCGCCTGGACGGGGGGCTCCTGTCCGGCCGCCTGCGGTTCACCTACCGGGCCGGGCGGACCGTCATCGCAGAGAACATCAGCGGCGCCGCGCGGATCATCCTTCAGCACCTGTGGGAGACGCAGCGCGCGGGCCGCGGCGGCCTGGCCGGCGGAAGCCAGGACTACGCCGTCACCGAACCCATCCCCGGCCTTGGCTACGCGGTGCCCAACAGGGCGGTGCAGCTGCTGGATCCGGACCGACTTCCCCCTGGAGTGGCGTAGTGGGATCACGAGTACCCGAAGTCATCGACCGCCTGGTCGCGCTCGGGGAAACCGACGCTGGCCTCAAGGGCGTGCGGATCACGGACGGCCCGGAGATGACCGAGGACGCCGACCTGGAGTGGTTCATCGTCGGCTTCGACGGCGACCCGAACGGCGACTTCCAGACGGCGAACACCCTCGGCGGCTGGGCAGGGCTGGGGTCCCGTCGCGAGGAACAGTTTCAGATCACCGTCGCGGTGGTCGTCTACAACGGCGACACCGACGTGCGGGCCGCTCGTGAGAGGGCGTATGAGATCGCCTCGCGAGTGGAGGCGTGGTTCGTGGCCGATCCGAGCATCGGCCTGCCCGAGCTGGAGGCCGCCATCGAGGCGAGCCAGCTCACCCAGGACCAGACCCCGAAGGGTGCGCAGGCGGTGCTGCTGCTGACGGTGGCCGGCCGCGCCTTCACATAGAGAGGAGCCGCGCCATGGTGCGGATGAGGCATCCCAACCTCGAGCAGGAGATCGAAGTCGCGGAGATCTCGGTGGTGCAGTACGAGCGGTCGGGCTGGCAGGTCGTCGACGACAACGGCCGGACAGCCAAGGGCACGGCGAAGCGCCGACAGAGCGAAGGGAATGAGAGCTGATGGCGACTCCGATTCAGGCGTCGACCCGGTACTACCGGCGCGGCGTCACGCGGGTGCTGTGGGTGCCGGTGATCGTGAACAAGAACAGCCCGGCCCGTGCCGAGTTGGACGCGGGTACGGGGCTGGAGGCCGAGACCGGCGCGATGGCCGGATGGCAGACCACCTCGGGCACCGTGCCGACCCCGGCGCTGGGCTCGCGGTTCACCCCGGTCGTGGGCGGTGAGATCACCGCCTCCGACTCGAGCCTCACGTTCTGGGCGTCGAAGGACGGTGACGACGTCCGCACGCTGCTGGTGCGTGAGGCTGATGGATTCGTCGTGTGGATGGACGAGGGCGACGTGCCCGGTCAGCCGATGGACGTGTACCCGGTCACGGTCACCTCGCAGGCCAAGGTGCGCGAGCTGGACCAGGCGGCGCAGATCATGTGCCAGTTCGCCATCACGTCCGAGCCTGCCGAGAACGTGGACATCCCGGCTGCGGCGGGCGGCTGACCGATGGCCGGGTCGGTGCGGATCACAGGCACCGGGCAGCTCATCACGCTGTCTCGCCGCATGCGAGTCGCGGGCGGCCCGCGGCTACGGCAGAACTTCGGTCGCCGTATCCGTCGGGCCGCCGAGCCGCTGCACCGCGACCTGCAGCAGTCCATCCGCACAGTGCAGCTGCCTGGTACGGGCCGCAGAGTGCGCGGCGGCCCATCGCCCACCACGCGGCCCCTGCGGGCGACGATCGCGGCCTCCATACGGATCAGTGTCCGGCAGGGGGCCAGCCCCGGCGCCCGCATCTGGATCGACCGGTCCAGGCTCCCCGCCGACATGCGGAACATGCCGTGGACGATCGAGCAAGGCCGGGTCCGGCACCCCGTGTACGGCAACCGCCGCCGGTGGGCGACGCAGTCGGCGCGGCCGCCCGGCTGGTGGTCGCGCACCGTGCAGGCCGGCACACCGCGGATGCGGGCCGAAGTGGAGCGGGTCCTGAGCGATGTGCGCCGGGACCTCCAATGAGAGAAGGAACCACATGATCATCACCCATGTGCAGGACGACGGCACCGAGCAGCGGGTGAACACTGACGACCTCAGCGCGCTCGAGGCGGCCGCCATCGAGGAGGCCATGGGCGGGGACGTGCCGTGGCGGAGCATCGAGGCCCGCCTGCAGGCGCAGGACCCCACCGCGATGCGGGCCGTCCTGTGGGCGGTCCGCCGCCGCGACGAACCCGACCTGTCCTTCAAGACGTTCGACGTCCCGGGGTGGCGGCGGCGGCTGAAGGCACGCATCACGCGTGCCGAGATGGACGAGGTCCTGACCAACATCATGCGGGAGGCCCTCGCCCGGAACGAGGACTCAACGATCGACGTGATCACCCCGCACCTGCGGAAGCTCGCCGAGGACCCGGACGACGTCGACGCCGCGCTCGCCGCCCTGGGAAAAGACCACTTGACGCGCCGCCAGAAGGAACAAAAGGGCTGATCACGGAGTACCGGTGGCTCCTCGCGCACTACCTGCACATCCGGCCCTGGGAGATCAGTCTCCTGTCCCGCGCGGAGCTGGAGTCGGCCGTGCTCTGGATACAACACCACGTCGCACGACGGTGAGGAGGCATGGTGGCCGAGCGCCTGACATTCACCCTCGCCGGGAGGGATGATCTCAGCAGGGTCCTGAACGGGGCCGGAGACAGCGCGGACCGGCTGCGGCTGCGGATGGCCGGCATCACGGCCGACGCCGACGGCCAGCTGCGCGACCTGCACGGTCGGTTCCTGTCGGTCGCCGATGCGCAGCGCCTGGTCGACGACCGGTCGGGCACCGTCCAGCGCAGCATGACGTCGCTGTCGGACGCGGCCGGCAAGCTCGGCGACGCGCTGAAGGCCAACCTCATCAGCCTCGCCCCGGCGGCGATCCCGGCGGTCGCCGGCCTGGCAGCGTCGGCCACGGTCCTGGCCGGGCAGCTCGGCGCCGTCACCGTGGCGGCCGGCGCCTACGCGCTCGCCTTGGGCCCGCAGATCGGCGCGATCGGCGAGGCCCTCGAGGCGCAGGAGAAGTACGAGCAGGCCGTCGAGAGTTCGGGGGCCACCTCGCAGGAAGCCGCCAAGGCTCAGGTGGAATGGGCGCGGCAGATGGAGAAGCTGCCGGCCCCGACGCGTGAGGCCGCGGTCGCCGTCGGCATCCTGAAGGACAACTACCAGGAATGGTCCGACAGCCTCGCAGGCGACGTGATGGCCCCGTTCACCAAGGGCATCGCCGTCGCCAACGCGTTGCTGCCGAAGACGACCGGCCTGGTCAAGGGGGCGTCCGGCGAGTTCGACCGGCTCATCACCCTCGTCGCCGGCGGCATCAGCACGCCCGGCTTCGACGCCATGAACCAGCGCTTCACCAAGTTCACGAACGACACCCTGCGGAACGGGATCGACAGCCTGACGATCTTCCTCGCCAAGCTGCAGAACGGGCAGTACGACGGCGGCAGGCTGCGCGAGTGGTGGGACTACGCGCAAGAGGCTGGGCCCCTGGTATGGGACACGCTGGAGAACGTAGGCGATGCGCTGCTCAACGTCCTCGAAGCGGGCAGCGATGTCGGCGTCGGGATGCTCGAGGTCGTCAACGTCCTGAGCAAGGTGGTGTCGGCGGTGCCGCCCGAGGCGATCGCCATGCTGCTGCAGCTGGCCGTCGCCATCAAGGCGGTCAAGCTCGCAGCGGCCGGCGGCAGTGCGGCCACCGCGGCGATGGCCGCGCTCGGCGTACAGATCGGTGCCATGCGTGCCTCTGCGGCTGGTGCACCCAGTGCGCTCGCCGGGGTGGGTGCGGCGATCTCCGGTCTGTCCCGGACGGCCAAACTGGCGATGGCCGGTACGGGGATCGGGCTGCTGCTGATCGGCCTGGACGCCATCGCGTCGAAGAGCGAGAAGCCCAAGCCCGACGTCGACAAGCTGTCGACGTCCCTCGTCGAACTCGCCCGGTCGGGCAAGGTGTCCGGGGAGGCACTGCGCGCCTACAACCAGGACCTCAGCGGCCTGGGCGAAGCCTTCCAGCTCGCCATCGACCCCGAGGGCATCGACCAGTTCCAGCAGTCCCTTGTCGGCCTCATCGGCATGGACTCAACACCGGTGAAGAACGCGAAGGAGGACATCGGCGCGCTCGACGAGGCGCTGGCCTCTCTGGTGTCGAACGGGCAGGCGGACCTGGCGGCCGCCGCCCTCGACAGAGTCATCGCCAACCTCGAGAAGCAAGGCTTCACCTCGGACCAGGTTCGAGGGCAGCTCGACGCCTACAAGGACGCGCTGGCGGGGCAGGCCCTCGAGCAGGAACTCGCCGCCGAGGCGATGGGTTTGTTCGGGGTACAGGCGCAGCAGGTGCAGGAGAAGCTGACCGCGCAGAAGGCCAGTGCGGATGGGCTGCGGCAGAGTCTGCAGGCGCTCAACGATGTGCAGCGCCAAGGCCTCAGCGGCATGATCGGGTTCGAGGCGGCGATCGACGCGGCCACGAAATCCGCCAAGGAGAACGCGGGCGTCCTCGACATGCAGGGCGGCAAACTCGTCCTCAACACGGAGAAGCAGCGCGCCGCGGCGACCTCCCTCAACGACCTGGCTGCGAAGACCGACGAGGCTGCGGCGTCCGCCAGGGAGAACGGCGAGTCGTGGGAGACGGTCAACGGGATCTATGCGCGGGGCCGCGAGCAGCTCATCAAGAGTGCGCAGCAGATGGGCCTCACCAAGGCCGAAGCCAAGGCCTTGGCTGATCAGATCCTGCAGACGCCGGACAAGACGGCGAAGCTCAAGGGCGACATGCAGGACCTGCAGCAGAAACTCGACGCCGCCAAGGACAAGTTGGGCAAGGTCCCCGACAGCCGCAAGGCGCAGGTCCGTGCTGATATCAACCAGCTCGAGCGGCAGCTGGCGGCGGCGCGCCGGCAGTTGGACGGCCTCGATGGGAAGACCGCCACGACGTATGTGGTGACGAACTACATCGTCCAGGGCGCCACCGGCGAGGCACGCAACCGGAACAAGCTGCGGCCGGGCAGCTACGCCGAAGGTGGCCTCATCCGCGGCTACGCCGACGGCGGGCAGATTCCCGGCTACCCGGACGGCGGGCTCTTGAGCGGGCCAGGCACGCCCACCTCGGACAGCATCCTTCTGTGGGGGTCGGCCAACGAGTACATGGTGAAGGCGTCGTCCGTAGCCAAGTACGGCATCGCCTTCATGGACGCGCTCAACCGGGGTGAGCTGCCGGTCGGTAGGGCGGCCCGTCCGGGGATGCCCGCCGCACCGGTCGCAGCCACGGCAGCGGCGGGCGGGGACCGGCCGTCGGTGACGTACATCGTGCAGCCCCGTAAGTCGGTCATCGACATCAACGACCTGCGGCTGCTGCAGCGGCAGGAGGAGGCACGACAGCGCGTGGGGAGGCCTGGATAGATGCCCCTGATCACAGCACCGGTCGTCACGCCGGAGGAGCCGACTACCCCGCCGCCGATCGAGATACCGGAGATCGGCTACGCGTCGATCACGTACATCGACCCGGCTGGCGGGCGGTGGCCGATGACCGACCTGAGCGCGGACTGGTACACGCTGGCCGAGGGCGTGTCCGGTCTCGGCGCGGCTCCGTACACCGTGACGTCGGACCTGCACCCGCGCGGTGGTGCGCGGGTGCGGCATGTCCAGCCGCAGGCCCGCACCATCGTGTGGCCGGTCCTCGTGCGGGGCGCCGACCACCTGGCCTTCACGAAGAACTGGAGGGACGTGGGCGGCGCGTTCCTGCGGACGTTGCGGCCTGGACGGGACGGCCGGCCCGTTTCGCCGGGCATCCTCGAGGTGGCTCGCCCGGACGGCACCGCCCGCCGCATCGAGGTCGTCTACTACGGCGGCTGGGACGGCCGCGGCCAGGTCGCGACCGGCATCACGTGGGACTCCGCGGTGCTCACCCTGTACTGCGAGGACCCGTACTGGGTCGACGTCGCCCCGCAGACCGTGCACCGGGAGACCGGCACGCAGGTCGACTACCTGGTGCCCTATCCGTCGGTGTCCAGCAGTCAGGTGCTGGGCGCCACTACCGTCACCAACCCCGGCGGCGTCGACGTCTGGCCCGTGTGGACCGTCACGGGCCCGGCCACGGCAATCGAGTTCACCCGCGACGACACCGACGAGTCTTTCACGCTGGACATGACGGCCACCGTGCACGGGCCGCTGCTGGCCGGGGAGACGGTGACGATCTCCACCGACCCGCCACAGGCCCGCTCCGACACCGGGGAGGTCCTGACGCCTGGTCTGAACTGGCCCGAGGCTGTCCTGTGGTCGCTGCCGCCGGGCGAGACACCGGTCACCTTCCAGCTCAACGGGGCGGCGGCCGGGTCGGCGGTCGACCTCACCTACCACCCGAGGTACGAGACGGCATGAGCGTGCAGCTGCTGGTCACCGACCGCAACCTGAACGTCCTGGGCGACCCGATCACCGGGTGGACGAAGCTGGCCTGCGACCTGAACTTCAACGCGCCGGCATCAGGCAGTGTCCAGCTGCCCGCGCGGCAGGAGGTGATGGAGCTCCTGCAGCCCGGCAACCGCATGCTCGTCGTGCGGGATGGCGGCATCTGGTGTGCCGGGCCGCTGGAGGAACCGCAAGACTACGTGTGGGACCTGGACCAGAACGCCGGCGTCGGCACGGTCACCGCCCGGTTCACTGACGACCTGGCGAGGGTCGCCGGGTACCTCACCTACCCCGAGCCCGCGAAGGCCTTCTCGGCGCAGACCACGACCAGCGACGTCGTCCGGAAGCTGCGGGCGAACGCCGAGACGATCATCCGGACACTGGTCAACGAGAACTGCGGGCCCGGCGCCCTGGCGGCTCGGCGGATCGAGCAGCTCGTGCTGGACACCGTGGCCGGCGTCGGCACCACCCGGACAGTGTCCACCCGTCTCGAGCCGCTGCTCGATGCCTGCCGCACCGCGGCGGCCGCCGACCGCCTCGGTTTCCGCACCTTCCAGCACGACGGGCAGATCAGGTTCGGGGTGTACGCCCCGCGGGACCTGACCGGCACCGCCCGGTTCTCCTACGGCCTCGGCAACGTGCGGCGGGTCGGCTTCACCATGGGTGCGCCGACGGCCACCTCGGAACTGGTCATGGGCGGCAACGACCCCAAGCAGCAAGTGAGCCAGGGCGACCCGCCCAACCGGCGTGTCTACGTCGAGGTTGCCTCGGGGACGGCCGCCGACTGGTACCGCGTCGAACGGCTCATCGAGAAGTCGGGGACGGACGACGACTCGGAAGGCGAGCTCACCCAGGCCGGCCTCATGGCATTCGGCAACGACAACCCGCAGGCCTCCCTGTCCACGGTGACCGTGGACACTCCCGACCTGCAGGCCGGCCGGGATTTCGGACTCGGCGACAAGGTCACCGTGGTCCTGCCCACCAACCTGGAGATTGACGACGTCGTGCAGACCATCCGCCTCGAGGCCACCCCCGACGAGGGCGAACTCGTCACCTCCGTCATCGGCAACAGCGACAAGACCACACTCACGCGCACCGTCTGGACCGTGCGCGACCTGGCCTACCGGCTGGGACAACTGGAAGCGAAGGGGAGGTAGACGTGGCGCAAAGCTCATGGCCGGACCCGGCCACTGATCGGGTCGTGACCGATGTCCAGCACGAGCTGCTGGCGGCGCGCTTCAGCGACGACGGGGTGTACGGCGATCCGACAGAGCCCGCGGTCGTGTCGGCCGGCCTCGGCCTGGCCGTGACCGTGCGCGCCGACGTGCACGCCAGCGTCCGCGGTCACGGCTGGACGTCCGGCCCCACCGGCGTCACCCTCGACATCGCCCCCAACACCAGCGGCTCGACGCGCACCGACCGGATCGTGCTGCGCCTGGACCGGTCCGACTGGACCGTGCGGGCCGTGGTCAGGCCGGGCGTCCCAGGCGCAGGCACCCCCACCCTGGTCAGGGACCCGGGCCCTACCGGCGTGTGGGAAGTCCTGCTGGCCGGGGTGACGGTGCTCAGCGGGGCAGCCTCGGTCAGCGTGACCCGCGGCGAGCTGTACGTGGGCGCCCGGGTTCGGCCCTGCACGTCGAACCACCGCAACCCGTACCCCGAACGTGGCGAGATGGCGTGGGAGACCAACACGGGCCGCCTGATCCTGTGGGACGGCAGTACCTGGCTGACGGTGTATGAGGACTCGGGGACCGTCCTGCTCGACTCGCCGCTGTCGGCGTGGTCCAACGCGAGCGCGTCCGTGCTCGAGCGGCGCAACGGGAGCGTGCACCTGCGGCTCGGCTCGTTCCAGCGGACGGCCGGCGACCTCTCCTCGAGCACCATGTCCCGGCTGCCGGCCCTGATCCCGGCCTCCTACCGGCACCCCACCCGCGACCAGCACGTCCTCGCGTATGTCTCCGGCGCCGGCCTGGCCCGGGTGATCGTCTACTCGGCCAACACCAACCGGCCCGGGCAGGTGTGGCTGGAGAACTACGAGTCCGTTCGCAGGGACCAGTACGTGATGCCGGAGTCCGGCGTCAGTTGGGCGGTGTGACAGATGCGGTACGAGTACGGGCGTGGCATCGCCGACTACGTGGTGCAGCCGACGGACGGCCTGTGGGGTGTCGCCCCCGGCGCCGCCCTCACGTTTTGGGATGAGGCTGCGGAGGGCACCCAGCACGTCGACCTCCTCGATGCCGGCGGCACTCCCATCACCGAAGTGGTCGCCGACGCGAACGGGTTCATCCCTGCTTTCTCCGGCCCTGACGGCGTGACCGGGATGTGGGCGGACGCGGGCGGTACGTCACGGGCGTGGATGCAGGCCCGCAACGCGGGCGGCGGTGAGGGCGGCGGCGGGTACACGTCGATCACCCGGATCGTGGCGTCGTCGACTGCGCCGGCGGACATCCGCGCGGCCGCCACCTGGGTATGCGACGGCATCGCCGACCAGGAACAGATCCAGGCCGCCCTCAACGACGCGAGGGACAATGGCGGCGGCGAGATCCTGCTGACCGTCGGCGACTACAACCTGACCGCCCCGCTGTCCATCGAGGGCACGGACGACGTCGATGTGGAGATCGGCATCATCCTGCGCGGGCAGGGCGCCCGCGCCACCATGCTCCGCGCCGGGCCTGGCCTGTCGTCGGCGATCCACCTGACCAAGGTGGTGCGCGTCCAGCTGGACTCGTTCGGCGTCACTATCGGCGGCGCCACCGATGGCATCACCTCGTCGACCACCAACGGCGAACTGTCCGGGCACCGGAGCTTCTGGAACAGCTCGTTCAAGAACCTGCAGATCAACGGCCCGTGGAGCAGCAGCCACACCGGGTGGGCGATCAATATGGGCAGCCCGTTCCGGTCGGTGTTCGAGAACATCGAGATCGGCGGCGTCCGTAACGGTATCCGCATGTACAGCGAGCACGCGGATTTCAACCCCGGGGACCTCACGCTCGAGAGGTGCTTTGCCGACCTGGTCGGCGACGGTGGCACCGCCTACCGAATCGAGTCCACCACCGCCGCCGGGGTGATGAACCAAATCGAAGCCGAGATGTGCGAGGCGATCGCCTCCGGCACCGGCTGCACCGGCATCCACATCACCGGCGTCGGCGGCTGGGGCACCTCCCACACCCACTGGCGCGGCATCAACCTCGAGCAGTTCGACCGCCTGGTCCACGTGGAACGCGGCAGCAGCAACACGTTCCGCCTCAACCACATCAACCTGCGCAGCGGTGCCTCCGGCTTGACCGCCTTCACCTTCGGTCCGAACTCCTTCAACAACACGATCGAGAACAACGGCCTGCTCTACGTCACCGACGATTGCCGGCTGTTCGCCGACGGCAACACGCTGGACCCGAGCGCTCCGAACCGGATCCTCAACACCCGTGTCTACCGCGGGTCGCCCAGCATCAATGTCACCGCCAGCCCCAACCCGGCCGCCACCACGGTCCGGCGCGGGATCACCGGGAACACCCCGCTCAGCACCCCGGACGACAACCCGTTCCTGTACGTGCCGCGCGGCTGGGGGCGGAAGTGGTACGCCGCCCGGGACGCTGCAGGCTCCGGCCTGGCGAAGATCGTGTGTGTCGGTGGCAGTGCGACGCTCGGCTTCTACTCCTCCAACCCGCGCACCAAGTCGTGGCCGGCCCTGGTCGCTTCCAAGCTGCAGAGCATCTACGGCGACGGCGGCTCGGGGTTCCACGGGGTCCACCTGTCCCCGGCCCTGATCGGCGGCAGCGCGCCGGACGCGCTCGCCGCGTGGCAGACGGCCGGGGCCGCCGTCGGACAGACCGGTACCTGGACACAGGGCGGCAGTACGTATGGGCCCGGAGGCACGTACATCTACAGCGACACCACGGGCGCGACGCTGACCTTCAAGGCCCGCGGAACCACGGTGAAGATCTTCACCGTGGTCGGCGGCGGCACCCGGCCCGTCATGCTGTACAGCATCGACGGCGGGGCGGACGTGTCTGTGCCGCAGCCGTCCGGGACCGCAGCGATCCAGACCACCACGATCACCGGCCTGTCGAACACGGAGCACACCGTCACTCTCAAGGCTGGCACGGCCAGCACCGGCCAGTACCTGTCGGTGTGCGGCGTCTCGGGCGAGCGGGCCAGCGGCATCCTCGTCCACAACTTGGCGTTGGCCGGGGCGACCAGCTCCCGCTACGGCACCGGCCACACCGCGGCCAGCCTGAACGGCCCGTGGAACGGCGGCTCCGACTTCCCGTGTGATCTGGCGATCTGGTCGACGGCGCCCAACGATGCGACGGCGAACAACTCGGCTGACGTCTGGGCGGGGAACGTGGCGCGATGGCTGCGGGCGGTCCGGGACTACGACGGCGGCTCCGGCGACACCGACATCATCTTCGCCCTGCCGCACTTCGGCCGTCACGAGGCAACGAACTTCAAGTACCAGGACTACGTCGCCCGGGCCCGCGGCCTGTGCGATGCCTACGGTGCAGCGTTCATCAACTGGTGGGGCCTGGGCAGGAACTCGTGGCCGTACTGGAACAGCCTCGGCTACTGGGGCACGCAGTCGTCGCCGGGCGTGGCCGGTGCCGACTCGGTGCACATGTCGGACGTCGGTTTCGCGCACATGGCCGACACGGTCCTGCCCGTGCTGCTCGGCTGACCCCTCAACACCCGCTCGCCCCGCGCCGCCTGGCCCGGGGCTTCTTCATGCCTGGAGGCCTGATGGCCACACCCTTGTCCGCTGCCAAGTTCCTCGCCGCCCTGCGCGCCGAGGGCCTGGACGTCGTCGAGGTCGGCAACTGGCGCGACCACAACCGCAACCACAAGGGCCCGTGGGGCCCGGTGCACGGCGTGCTGATGCATCACACCGTGACCCGGGGCAGCACCCGCACGGTGGACATCTGCCGCCACGGATACGCCGGCCTGCCCGGCCCGTTGTGCCACGGCGTCATCACCAAGGACGGCCGGGTCCATCTCGTCGGCTACGGCAGGGCCAACCACGCGGGCTTGGGCGACGACGACGTGCTGCGCGCCGTGATCGCGGAGAGGGCACTCCCCGCCGACAACGAGCAGAACACCGACGGCAACCGGCACTTCTACGGCTTCGAGTGCGAGAACCTCGGCGACAACGAGGACCCGTGGCCCGCGGCGCAGGTCGAAGCGATGGTGCGCGCGGCGGCGGCCGTACTGCGGGCGCACGGCTGGAACAAGGACGGCAAGGGCACCATCTCCGTCATCGCTCATGGGGAGTGGCAGCCGGGCAAGGTCGACCCGCGCGGCCCGGGCTACCCCGGCCACACCGCCATCCGTGCCCGTGTCGCCGAACGGCTGAAGCAGCCCGCGTCCTGGTCGCCCGGCGGCACCAGCACGTACACCGTCGGCCCCGGCGACACCCTCTGGGCCATCGCCGCCAGCAAGTTGGGCGACGGCAACCGCTGGCGGCAGATCGCCGACCTCAACAGTCTGAAGAACCCCGACGACCTGAGCGTGGGCCAGAAGCTCAAGCTCCCCAAGAAGTGAGGTAGCCCCATGCGGATCTCGAAGTACTGGAAGGCCGTCGTCGCCGCGGCGGCCGCGGGCGCCGGCTCTCTGTCCGTCGCCGTCACCGACGACGTCGTCACCGCCGCCGAGGGATGGGCGGCCGGCCTCGCGGTCCTGGCCACGCTCGGGTTCACCTGGGCCGTGCCCAACCGGCAGGCCCTCGAGGACTCCTGATGACGGGGCCCGACCCGGGCGTGTACATCAGCAGCGCCCAGATGTACCAGGAGGTGAGGGATCTGGCTCAGACGGTCGGCCGCATCGAGTCGAAAGTAGACGGGTTCCTCGATGAGACCAAGGACATCCGCGGCGACCTCCAGGACCACGAGCTGAGGATCCGCACCCTCGAGCGGGCCCGCTGGCCCATGCCCACGATCGGTGTCCTCGCCGGAGTCGCCGGCGCCGCCACCGGCGCGATCGCCCTCTTCGCCCGATGACCACACCACGGCCCCCTCCCATCCCTTCGCGGGGTGGGAGGGGGCCGCTTTGCTGTGTCTGGGATCAGGCGGTGGCCGGCACCGGGCGGGCCTCGCTCCACAGCGCCTCGACGTGCTCGGCGAACCGGTCGAACAGGCCGCCGCTGCCACGGCGCCGCAGGTGCAGCAGCGGCGAGTCGTGCCCGAGAAGGTTCGCCAGGTGCGGTGTCACCAGCATCTCGTCATCGAACCTGAAGACGCTGAGCGCGATGTGTCCGTCGGACAGGCGTGCCTTGACGTCGTCGCCCTCGATCCGGCTGAGCGCATCGAGGGTGATCTGGATGCGGGTGCTGACCGTGAGCGGGACTGCCTCGATCTGCTCCCGTCGGCGCGTCACTTCGGACTCGGGATCGCCAACCAGGAAGCGCACCGTGCAGCCGACCGCAGCCTTGGCTGCGAGCCGTTCGGGCATCCGGGGCTGTTCCTGCCAGATGAAGTAGTTGGTGTATCCGGCGTAGGTGATCTCCCGCTTCGCGCCGTCGAAGAGGCGAGACCACACGGCGGTCGGGCACGCGTTGCGGTACGGGTACGTCGCCACGATCTCCCGGTCGGGGCCGGGCACGAAGCCCCGGATCTTGGGCCACAGCATGTCTGCGTCCACTCCTAACGCGCTCGCCACCTCGTCCCGCGTCCGTGGGTGGGGGACGCGACTCGGGTTTGATACCCAGCGGTCCACGGTCTTGACGCTCACTCCGACTCTACGGGCCAGCCGTGAGCGGGATAATCCGGCGGTCTCGATAGCGCGCTGCAGCTCCTGGTGCAAGGCAACTCCCTGGGACGTTTGGGCCACTTCGGACGGTAGCGCGTGGCGTCCCAAATGGCCCCGGTCTGTCAGTACAACCGTCCTTCCGGGGCGTCCACGATGACGGTCACCAGCAACCCCTTACACGGGAGGTAGCAGTGGCCATCACCCTCACCCGCCCCGCACCGGAGACGATCGCCGAGCGGGCCCGCACGATCCACGACGCGTGGATGGCGGACCCGGAGATGCCCGCCGTCCTCGACGGCTGCAAGAAGTACTCCTCGGACTGGACCGACGACTACGGCCAGGTCCTCATCCCCAACTACAGCGTCGGCCGTGACGCGCCGTCGCTCATCGACGACGCCCTGCGCGTCATGGCGCTGAAGAGCGCGGTGTACGAGATGACCGACGGCGACGAGCTGGCGGCCGAGCTGCCGGTCCCGGTGCCGGTCGACACCGCGGTGCACGCCCTGTGCGCGCAGTTCACCGCTCTGTCCCGGGTGCAGCAGCGCACGGGCCACCTGTTCGTGCACAGCACCGTCCGGGAGCACGAGGCCGGCCGCGCCTGGCGGCTCGGCGACTACACCCACCAGGCGTACCGTGCCACGTTCGGCCCGGTTGACGAGCGGTACTGGATCGACGAGCCGGAGGCCGAGCGGCGCCGCCAGGTCCTCGACCGCCTGTACGCCGGCATCGGAATCACCGAGCGCGGGATGGCCTCCACCATCGACTACGCCGTGGCGTAGCCGACTGGTCCGCAGGCGGCTCCGTCTCCAGCGGCTTGGGAGGCGGGGCCTGCCTGTCGGGCGGGAGTCCGATCTTGTGCGGGTGGACGCAGGCCGGGACCCGGTCGGCTGTGTACCGGCGGCCGTCGGCCGGATCGAACGGCGCCTCCCAAGTCGGCCGGTCGTAGATGACGAAGGCCTCGCGCGGAAAGCACAGGGACGGGCAGATCCCGCACACTGGCCGGTCGTCGTGGTCGGAGTCCGGGTCGATGTACGGCTGCTGCGCGGCGTCGTCGTCCATGCCCGGGAGGCTATCGGCCACGCCGCTCACAGGGAGTCATGTCTGGGGCGGCGCATCCACGACGTAGCTGCCCTTGCCGCGCACCGTGCGGACCAGGCCCTGCTCGACGAGCAGCCGAACGGCCGCCCGCGCGGTAGGTCGGGACACACCGAACTCGTCGACGATCCCCGCCTCGGACGGGATGCGCCGGCGCGGCGGGTAGGTGCCGTCGGCTATGCGAGCGGAGAGGATCCGCGCGATCTGCTCGAACAGCGGCTCGGGGCCGTCCAGGTCCACGGTCACCTTTCGACCGTAGGAGTCATACGACGATGCTTCTCGTCATGTGACGTCACCTGACAAGTGGTGACAGGCAGAGTAGCGTCGACATAAGAGGACCCCCGCGCCGTGCGACCGGCCGGGGGCATGGCCACCGCATGAGGGAGCGGCGACATGGCAGAGCCTACGCAGCCCGCCTGTATGGACGACAGCCCCACGACGACAACCGCCCGAGATCACGTGCTCGCAGCCCTCCCGCTGCCCGCCCTGGACGGACTTACCGAAGCGCAGGTGCGCGGCGTGACGTGCGTGTGGGACGGGATCTTTCTCACCCCGGCCACGGCCATCAGTCTGGGCCCGCGGAAGAAGAAGTGGCTGGACGGCACCTACGACTGGTTCCCCCGCGGCTGCAAGCGTTGCGTGGGACGGCGGGCGTACCGGCTCTTGTTCGACCACGCGCCCGCATGCGAGCGCTGCCAGAAGACTTCCACCTGTCCGGTCGCCGTCGAGGTGCACCGCCTCATCAGGGAGGGCTGCTGATGTTCTGCCAGCGCTGCGACAAGCCCCTCAAGGAAGACGACACCCAGCAGCTCGACAACCCAGGCGCCTCGGGCGCCGGGTCCACGATCACCGTGTGCCGAATCCCCTGCCGACCGACACCGCGCCAGACCGCCCCGTCCGGCCTCGGTCGATAGCCCCCGCTCCCGGCACGTAAGTCCGCCGGCCGTGCCGGTAGCGGGACGAGCGGCCCGCCCCCCGCCACCCCCGTCGGGGACGGGCCGCTCACCCAACCAGGTCGGACAAGGGCACGCCGATCACGTCGGCGATGAGGAGGAGGGAGCTGTACGGCGGGTCGCTGGTGCCGCGCTCGATGCGTTGCACTGTGCGTCGGTCGATACCGGTCATCTCCGCGAGAACCTCCTGTGTGAGGTTGGCGTGTAGGCGCAGGTCGCGGATGCGGTCTCCCAGCTCACGTCGTCGGTCGTAGGTCCAGTTGGGGAGATCGCGGGGCACTCGACAACGCTGTGATCAGCGTGATCCCATGTCAGCGTCTGGCCAGTCGCTTTTAGTGATCTTGGTTTTCAGAGACGGCCGTCTGCCCGCCGAGCACCCCCGGCGGGCAGGCGGTCTTTCTGCTGCCTGGCCTGCGCCTCTCCCGTGGGAGGGGTGGGAGAACTCTTGGGAGATGATCATGAGGAGTCGTTACGCAAGCCTGCTAGATAGCGCTAGATGCTGCTAGTTATTGGCACCGGCAAGTCGCAGGTCAGCGGCATACGCCCAGCTCACGGGAAAGCCACTCCGGTAGCCCAGCCGATCGACAAGATCTTCTGGGAGACGAAGAAGGCTTGATCTTCGATCATGCCCTCTGACCTGCGATTTTCTTGGTTGCAGTGTCTCCGAGTCCGCACCCGGTCCGCAGGCCGCCGAGCACGGCGTCCATGACGGCCCGGGTGCGGTCTTCTTCGCCCGGCCACAGGTGGGCGTAGATCCGCAGCGTGATGACGGCGGACGCGTGCCCGAGCACGAGCTGGACCTGCTTGACGCTCGCGCCGCCGGCGATGAGCGCGGAGGCGTAGAAGTGCCGCAGGTCGTGGGTCACCATGTGCGGCAGCTCGACGGCCTTGCGCCCCTCGCGCTTGGCCGCCTCGTTCCCCTCCGCCTGGAGCGCCCTGCGGGCGCAGTTCCACTCGGTCTTCCAGCGCCGATAGTTGAGCGGCTCCCCCTCCTCCATCGTGAACAGCCAGTCCTCGGACGGGCGTGCGGCGAGGTGCGCGAGGAGTGCGTCGGTGACGACCTCTCCGACCGGGACCGTACGTCGGGACTTCGCGGTCTTCGGCGGGCCGATCTTTCCGGACTGGAGCCGCTGCCGCTCGACGCGGATGGCGCCGGCCTTGAAGTCGACGTCCGACACCTTCAGGCCGAGCAGCTCGCCGATGCGCAGCCCTGACCCGGCGAGCGTGACAACGGCCGCGCGGATGTACGGCGGCATGACGCGCGCCACCGCCTCGATCTGCTCGACCGTGGGTGGGGCGACCTCCTCGTCCGGCATGGCCGGAAGAGTGATCCTGCGGCACGGGCTGGAGGCGATGACCTTGTCGTCCACGGCCGCCGTCATGACGCGTACGAGGACGTCGTAGACGTTCCGCACGCTGCCGGGGCCGAGCTGGTCGGACAGGTACTTGAAGAGCACCTGGATGTCGTTGCGGCGTATCGCCGCCATGGAGCGGGCTCCCAGCGCCGGTACGAGGTGGAGCCTCAGCGCGTTATCAGTGATGCGCTCGCCCGCCTCACTGGCGATGAGCGAGCCCTCCCACTTCTCGGCGTACTTCTCGAAGGTGACGCGGCCGGCGCGCGGATCCACGTACTGGCCGGTGACCAGGCTGGCCGTGACCTCGTCGAGCCACCGCTGGGCGTCGAGCTTGCGGTCGAAGTGGCGCGCGTGCTCCTTGCCGTCGAGGTCGCGGTAGCGGGCTCGCCATTTGCCGTTGGGGCGCTTCTGGATGTTGGCCAAGTGGCCTCTCCTTCGTTTCGGTTGTCAGTAGTGGCCGCCGTCCTCGATGTCGCTGCTGAGGGTGCGAGCGTCGCGCTCGTCGCCCATGAGGCGGAGGCACTGCTCGTGGATCGCCCGCGAGCTGTCGGGGTGGGCCTTGATGTGGTCGGCGATGGCGACCACGGCGTGATGGAGGCGGTCGCGCGCGTCTCGGGCCTCGTAGAACGCTTCGACGGCCTCTTGGACGAGCCGCCGGCTGTCGACGTCGAGCCCCTCCAGGGGCGGGGACATCAGCTCTTCCAGAGGAAGCTCGAAGACGCGGGCGAAGGCGAGGGCCTCGTCGAGATTGATGCGCCGGCGAGGGGTGCCGTTCTCGATGCGCCAGACCGCTGTCTGGTTCATCTTGACGCCGGCCCTGGTCACCCGCTCGGCCAGCTCGGTCGTGCTCCACCCTCTGACCTCGCGCTCCAGGGCGACGCGCGCGGCCACGTTCCCTTCGCTGTAGAGCAGCGGCACTTCGCCGCCCTCGGGCCTGTCGCCTGCCATCGAACCTCCATCGTCACCGTCGCTATCCCAATTGAAACATGCGCTTCCCGATTTGGGTAACCGCTGATCGCGGGGTACAACCTTATGCAGATCGAATCGCCGCCTAGTCGAATGGGAATGCATGCGATACCTGACCACCACCGAGGTCGCCGAGCGCTACCGCACAGCCGAGAGCACCGTCCGCTACTGGCGCCACATCCAGAAGGGGCCGCGCGGCATCAAGGTCGGCAAGCGGGTGCTGTACCCCGAGGCCGAGCTGCTGCGCTACGAGCGCACCCTGATCGACGGCCGAGACGAGTGGGGCCTGGCCTCGTGAGCCGCCGACAGGCCCGGACACGGCAACGGCCCCCGGCGCGCCAACGCCGAGGGCCGGAGATTCCCCTGCACGTCGCCCATCCCTGAACGAACGAACCGGTGAGGGGCGGGACCTTGCCCGTCCCGTCCCTCACCCGAGAGGAACGTCTATGGCGGACCCTACGTCCCCCGCCACCTCGAACGCACCCTCCCAGGTTGCCTGGCCCGCCGCCGCGGTCCCCGGCCAGGGCATCCCCTGGCGCAATGGGGACCGAAGCGGGGACCGAACGGAGTCACGGTCCCCTGCTGCACCCGCCAGCGGCGATGCTTCGACGGGTGTTCCGGTCGGGGACCGAAACACCCCCAGCGCGGAACATGTGCAGGTCAGTGCCTTGGGGACCGGTCCCGCGGGAGCGGAAGTCGCGGACCGGACGGAGACTTTCGGTCCCCCGGTCCCCGAACCCGATCCCCGAATCCCGGGCGAGCACGCCGTGCTCCGAGCAGATGGTGATGGCCACGGTCCCCACGTATCTGCGGGGACCGTGGTCCCCGACGGCGGATCGGGGACCGGGGACCGCGCCGGTGCGGGCGGTGAGACGGCCGACGAAGGAGCTGCGCTGCTGGATGACCTACGTGCGGCTATCGGGCGGTACGTGGTGCTGCCGAGCGACGAGGCTCTGACGGCGGTCACGTTGTGGGTGGCAGCCTCCCACATCCAGCCCGCTCTCCAGCACGCGCCACGGCTGGCGGTCGTGGGGCCGACCAAGGGATGCGGCAAGTCCCGCGTCCTGGACGTGCTCCACGAGACCGTGCACCAGCCGATGATGACGGTGAACACCTCTCCCGCGGTGGTCTTCCGCGTCATCGGCAAGAACCCGCCGACGCTGCTGGTGGACGAGGCCGACACCATCTTCGGCCCCAAGGCCGGCGACAAGGAGGACCTGCGGGGCCTGCTGAACGCCGGGCACCAGCGCAACCGGCCCGCCTGGCGGATCTCCGGACCGGAGCACAAGCCGACCGCGTTCCCCACCTTCGCCATGGCCGCGCTTGCCGGGATCGGCGACCTGCCCGACACGATCATGGACCGGGCGGTCGTCATCCGCATGCAAAAGCGCAAGCCGGGCGAGCGCATCACCCCGTTCCGCTCGCGCTACTCACTGCCCGAACTGCACGCGCTGCGCGACCGGCTGACCGCCTGGCTGACCCCGCTGCGTGGCACGGCTGCCGGGCTGGTGCCGACGATGCCGGTCGAGGACCGGGCCGCCGACACGTGGGAGCCGCTGGTGATCGTCGCCGACCTGGCCGGCGGACACTGGCCCACCAGCGCCCGTGCCGCCTGCCTGGCGATGACCCGCAACGAGGTGGTCCAGGACGAGCAGACGACGCTGAAGACGCGGCTGCTGCGTGACGTCCGCCGCGTGTTCGAGCAGGAGGGCCACAAGGAGGCGCTGCGCAGCCAGGACCTGCTCGCCGCCCTCGTCCAGGACGCCGAGGCGCCCTGGGCCGAGTACGGGACGAAGGGCCTGAACGCCTACCACCTGGCCAACCTGCTCAGGGACTTCGGCATCAGCCCGGCCAACCACCGTTTCGAGAACGGCAGGCAGGCCAAGGCATACGCCCGCAACCAGTTCCTCGACGCCTGGGCCCGCTACTGCCTCGACCCTGCCCAACCAGCCCCCGCAGCCGGGCTCGAGGCCGCGCCCGCAGGCCCAGCCCAGGGCAAGCTGCCCGCCCCTCCGTCCGGGACGCTGCCCATCGGCCCACCCGGCGGGCCTGCCGGCCCCAAGCCCACGCGCTGACACCAGCTCCGTATCAATCCGTCGCATCCGTCCCCGCACAGGTCAGCGCGGGGACGGAGTTCCTCGCCGATACGGATCACTCCGTACCGGCGACCGCCTCCGTACCTGTCCTGACCAGCCACGGGACGGATGCAACGGACGTGACGAAGCCCCACCCCACACGACCACCGGAGCACCACCATGCCCGAAACGAGCACCGACAACGCCCCCACCCGCCGCCGCATGACTCTCTTCGGCCTGCCCCGCCGATCAGCAGCAAGCTGGAGCGAACGAGCCTCTAACGAGGCTTCGTCCGCGCTTGCCCCCGCCCCAGGGGAGGCGGAGGAGAAGGCCGAGCGCCAGGGGGCGCCCGAGCCGGAGGAGGGCATAGCCGAGACCAGCTGTCCGCCCGCGGCCGGCTCCATCGCCCCGCGCACTCAGCCGCCGGCCGATGTCCAACCGCCCGCCGAGCAGCCCTCCTGGCGGGATCCCGACGCCCCCGCCCTGCCCGCACTGATGAACCGCAAGCGCACCGTGGAGAAACGCGACCAGGAGAAGACCATCCGCTTCACCCGGACCGCGGTCCGCGTGATCAGCGCCGCCGCTCACCAGCGCGGCCAGAAGTTCGCCGGATTCGTCGGGGACGCCGCCCTCGCCGTCGCCCTGGGCAAGGCGGGGCTGGTCGGCAGCCCGGAGGACGACCCGGTCCGCCCGCTGATCGAGGCCGTCGAGGCACACACGGTCGCCCTGGACCGCATCGGCGGCAACCTCAACCAGATCACCGCAGCCATCCACCGAGGAACGGTGCCCGAGCGTGCCGAGGCGGTGTTGGACCGCGTCGAGCAAGCGGCCCAGAACAGCTACCGGCTGATCGACCAGCTCCTGGCGGAGGGCACCGCGCATGGTTCCTGACGTCTCCACCGGTTCCGACACCCGCGGACTGATCGTCTACCTCTTCGGCCCCGGTCGCCGCGACGAACACATCGACCCTCATATCGTCGCCGCCTGGGACATGGCCGGCGCCCCGGACCCGGGCCGCGACGCGGCAGCCACCTACACCCAGCTCGCCAAGCGCCTCGACACCCACGTCGACCTGCGCACCCGCGAACTGGGCGGCAAGAAACCACCTCAGCATGTCTGGCACTGCCCGGTCCGCACCGCGCCCGGCGACCGCTACCTCACCGACGCCGAGTGGGCCAAGGTCGCCCGCCGCATCGTTCACGCCACAGGCATCGCCCCCGAAGGCGACGAGAGGGCATGCCGGTGGATCGCGGTGCGCCACGCCGACGACCACATCCACCTCATGGCCACCACCGTCCGCGCCGACGGGCGCCGCCCGCGCACCCACCACGACGGACAGCGGGCCCAAGCCGAATGCCGCAAGATCGAAACCGAGTTCGGCCTGCGCCGCCTGAAGTCCGGCGACCTCACCGCACCGCGCACCCCCACCGGCGCCGAACGCGCCAAGGCCGAGCGCCGGGGCCAGACGGTCACAACACGGCAGTGGCTGCGCGAGCAGGCGTACGCGGTCGCCGCCGCCGTACGCACCGAAGCCGACTACTTCACCGTGTTGCGGTCCCTCAGCATCCAGGTCAAGCCGCGCATCGGCCCCGAGACAGGCGACGTGATCGGCTACAGCCTGGCCGCTCCCGGCGACACCAACGACCAAGGCGAGCCAATCTGGTACGGCGGCTCCAAACTCGCCCCCGACCTGTCCATCAACCGCCTGCGCGAACGCCTCGCCACCCAGGAAGTGGCCGACCGCCCACAGCACGTGGCGGATTCCAACACGCCATGGTGCCGCGTCGAGAGCGCCCTCAACACGGCGAGCGCCGTCCTCGACTCGGACGACGACGCCGCAGCCCAGGGCCACCTGGATGCCTTCGGCGACGCCCTGCACACCATGGCTCACGCCACGAACGGCCCGCATCGGGACGAATTGGTGGCGGCGGCCCAGGCGTTCAACCGGGCTCGCCGCTCAACAATCCGGGCCGACCACCAGGCCGCCACCGCTCTGCGCCAGGCCGCCAAGGAACTCTCCCATGCCCCCGATGAGCCAGGCGGGCTCGCCATCGCCCTGCTCTTCGCCGCCCTGCACCTGGCCTGCGCCTCCGCCAAGTGGCACGAGCAACGCGGCCATGAGCAGCAGGCCGCTGCGGCCGAGCAAGCCTTCCGCCACCTCCAGGCGGGCTATCAGCAGGCCGCCGAACCGGTCTTGGCGAACCTCGCCCGCCGCGCACCGCGCGCCACAACCGCCAGCCGCTTCGAGCAGGATGTTCGCGCGGCCCTCCCTGACCACGCCGACCGCGTCCTCGCCGACCCCGCGTGGGCTGCCCTGACCACAGCCCTCGCCCACGCCGAGACCGCCGGCCACAACCGCCGGCGCCTCCTGGCCAAGGTCGGCGCCCAGCGAGAACTCGACAGCGCCGAGCACCCCGCCGAGGTCCTCACCTGGCGCATCACCGCTCAACCGAGCAGGCGTGCCCAGTCAGCACGCAGGCGAAGCACCGTCAGGGGCACGTCGTCCATGTCCGCCGCGCCACAGCCTTCGGCCACACAAGTGAACATGAGGGTCGAAGAACGCGGCCGGCACCGCTGATCCCGGTCAGATGCCCTCGCCACACGTCGTGGCGAGGGCATCGACTCTTCTGCCACGGGTCCGCGTCAGGCTGCCTCAGTTCCGCTCGAAGCAGCGGGTGCACCGGTCCGCATGGCGGGCAGCCGCCCCGCCCACGCTTGGGCCTCGGCCAGGTGTTCAGCCTGCAGTCCGGCGCGGGGGTCAGGTTGGACTAGGCGCCGCGGGCGGTGCGCTCCACGGTCCAGGCGGGGCTTGATGTCGGTCTGATTGTTTTCGGCAGGATGTATGGGAGCCACTCCGGCACTGAGGTCGGGAGCCACGTTGCCCCATCCGTGGTGGGGATGGACACGACGCAGGTCCGTGATCGGCAATGAGATTGAGAGCCACCTCGATCGGGTGATTTCTGGCTCTGGCGGTGATGGCTCGACGCGCAAATGCCGGATGTGCGGCAGCCCCCTTGCTCCGCTGCACCGCTATGCCTCCAACGCTGCCCTGTGACAGAACTACGCACCGCTGGCGCCGCGGTCCGCGCCATACGCTGCCATCAACTACGCGTGGGTTCCTTGGTGGCTGGTGTCAGAGAGGTAACCTCGCCCATCTCTCCCCCCCGCGGTAGCGGTTGAGGCCACGGCGGTGGCTGAGGCAAAGGTGGCGGCCAGGGTGGCGGCCAGGGTGGCGGCCACCCGGCGATCACTACTGACATCCGTTCGGCGAGATCCATCGTGCACCTGCCAAGAGCTTCACGGGCTATGGAGTGGAGGGGATGAAGGTCCATCTCGGTGAAGTCAGCCGGGTCGTGCAGATGACGGGCGACTGGCGGTCCGAGGCCAGGCGGGGTGGGTCGAACTCGGCGGTGCTCCGCACCGACGTGCTGACCGGTGCGGGCTAAACAGGGCCTGCGGCGCCGCCCTCGGCCTCCTGGATCCGCTGGCCCTCCGCGTCGACCGCCGGCAGGGGCACCGCGTCGGGGATTTCGAGGGTGGTGCCGGTAGCGGCGAGGATCGTCGCAGCCGGCATGCGGTTGCCGGTCCGCGCGGCCATCGCCATGGCCGCCGCCGCGGCCGGCGCGGTGGCCCACGGCGGAACCACGAGAAGCATGAAGTGGTCGCTAAGCCCGCGGGTCACGCTCATCGTGTCATCGCTGGCGGTGAACCAGCCGATGTGAACGACGCGGCCGTCGATCGTGAGGCTGCGTGGGATGTCGTCCCAGGCGTCCTGGTCCAGCCCGACGCGCAGGATCGCGCCGAGGTGCGCGCTCAGTGCGGTGATGAGGCCGGGCAGCTCGGCGCGGACATCGCGGGAATGCGGCCACCACGCGCCATCGAACATCCCCGCGCGGGCCAGCGTAGGCTCCAGGATCAGCCGGACTGCCGAGGGCGCCGTCGGCCGCGGGAAGAGGTCGGGGGAGCACCCCCATACGAATGCAGTGCTGTGGTTCGGCAACATGGCGTGCCGCCCGTCTCGGTTCTCGACAGAACTGGCTTGATCTAGGGCGACGCCGACTCGGCTGCCAGCGATGAAACGTCCTGGTGACTACAATTGTACTCCGCGCAACCGGTGGCGGGGCGGGGCTCGCGCTCAGGTGGTTCGCTCCCGCAGAGCCCGCCCGACGATCTCCCCCTGCTGGCTCCGGGTGTGCGTAGTTGAGGTACAGGAAGCAGCGCCGGGATTGATCATGGTCGTGCGCTGGAGATGCATCACGCACGCGTCGGCCGGTATCTGGGCGATCTGCTCGGTGAACGACCGCCGGGGACACCGCGGCTCACGGCAGAACCAGCGGCGCTTGTGCCACAAGAACTCCAGGCCGCTGTCCCCGTAGGGAAGATCGCGGGGCCGGGTCACCGCCGAGCCCCTCGCCCGGGAGGCGAATACCCCGCAGGCCGGACAGGCCCGCGCCGACTCGTCCGCCGTGACCGATGGACCCGGCGTCTGCCGCCCTCGGGCCGCTCGACACGTGCGACGGACACCCCGTCGAGGTCGAGCAGCAACGTCGTATCGTTGACCAAGCCCGTGGCTCCTGCGTGATCGTTCTGCGTCGAGAACAGAAATGATCAGGTATGACCACGGGCGCTCTGCATTCGGATGCCGACAACCACCACGACCGTCACCATCGTGACGACAGGTCAGCACCGCCGGCCGAGTGCACCGCTCAAGTTCGAAGACCCTTCAAAACGCCCTGATATCCGTCATCCTGAAACCGCCCGGCGGGCTCTATCCGGGAGTACCCTGAAATTACCGAGGGCATTTCGCATAAGAGTTTCTAAGCTCCTGTCGTTCTCGGTGATTCACAACATCGGGCCGGTGTACACCGGTCCGGGGACAGGTCCGCGTCATGACCGCTACCATTCTGTATACGTCGGCGGCCGAGGAGCGGACCTTTTTGCTGCCGCTGCGTCTCGCGCTCGCCTCAACGGACACCCCTGGTGCTCTTCTGGACGGTGCGTGGTGGCCCCGTTCCCGTGACTCCCGCGATCTGGCGGCGGAACTTCCTGCGTTGACAGCGGTGCTGGATCCCCTTTGGGGACGCATCACCCATGTCACGGTGAACCCGACCCTGTGGCCGGTCATCCCACGGAAGGTGCCCGTTGACGGGCATGTGGTGAACGTCGGCTGGTTCAGGGCCGAGCGAGACCCCCACAAGCTGTTGCTGCTCTCCTACACCGTCGGCCGCTGGGACCTGCTGGTGATTCCGCCGCAGACGGATCCGGCCATCGCCGCCTGGCTGATGACCGCGGCTACCGGTCCGCTGCGCAGCCACACAGCGAGTGATCTGCTGGAGAGGGCCGAATCCCAACGGATGGTGACAGAAGCCGACCAGGCCCGAGAAGCGGTCTGGGACTCCGAGGGCGGCCATGGCGCCCGTGTGACCGCGCCGGCACGCTCAGCGTGATCCTCGAAACGGCCCCGGTGAAACCGCCGGGGCCGTCCTTTCAGGCGCAACACGTGAGAGTGCGCAACCCACAATCCACGGTACACCTGCAGGTAGTTTCCGACGTGATTCCGTAGGCTGACGCGAAGCATGAGCACATTCTGCTCGGACCTCAAGCACCGACGACCGGGCTCAGCAGCCGACAGCGCCCGGCCGCCGGCAGAGTGCTTGCTATTCCGCATGACCGCGCCACTGCCCCTGGGCACGGAACCGGAGTCCGGGAGCGTAGATCGATTCGACGACAGCGGCTTCGCCTTTGGTCACCCTGAGGATCCGCAATGCGCCGCTCGGAAGCAGGTCGTACTCGTACGTGGCGGGCGACTCACCTTCGGTGATGTCGTCGTAGGAAATATCTGCAGCCGCCAGCTCCGCGTATTCCTTGGGGGGCCGGTTCTCCACCAGCTTGATGAACACGCTCATACCTTGACGATAGATCCCTCGCAGTTTTCTCGCGTGACATGCCAGATCTCACCGCCAACGGCCGCACCACCAGTCGGGCGGTATCGGCTCATTCCAGGGTGGCAAGGTGGTCGGCGGCGCCCCCGCGCCACTCGATCAGGAAGAGGGTCGCGTCGTCGCTGGTGATCCCGCCCCGCTCCTCTATCAGGGCGTGGGAGAGGGAGCGCACCACCGCCCGAACCCCTTCCTCGGCGTGCTCGATGCGGTTGACCCAGGCGATGAGTTGCTCCTCGCCGAACTGCTTCCCGCCGGCTTCGTGCTCCTCGATCAGGCCGTCGGTGAAGCACAGCACCCGGTCGCCGACCTGGAGCGTCTGCTCGCTGAGCTGGGGCTCGTCGCCGCCGAAGCCGACCGGCAAGGTGGTCGCACTCTCCAGTTGCCGGACGACCTGGTGGTTGCGAATCAGCAGCGGTGCCGGGTGGCCGGCGTTGACCCATTGCAGGTGGCCGGTCGCAACGTTCAGGCGCATCATCTGCGCGGTGACGAAGTGCTCGGGCCCGAACTGCCCGGCGATGGCCCGGTCCATGAACGCGTAGATCCCGGACAGCCCGACGTCGGCGCGTCGGGCGTGCCGGTAGGCGCCGATGGCGACGGTCGCCATGGTGGCGGCGTCCAGACCGTGGCCCATCGCGTCGATCGTGGCCACGTGCAGGATGTCGTCGTTGAGGGCGTAGTCGAAGCTGTCTCCGGCGACGCTGTAGGCGGGCTCGAGGATGCCGGCCACCGCGACCTGCGGGGTGAACATCGACAGCGGCGGCAGCAGGGACCACTGGATCTCCGCGGCCACGCTCATCGGCTCGCGCCGTCGGGTCTGGAAGAACTGGTCGATGTAGCTGTTCTTGGTGACCAGCACGTGGGCGGCCAGGCCGGCCAGTCTGCGCAGCAGCCGCCGGTCGTCGTCGTCGACGGTGTCCAGGGTGAGGGCCAGCACCCCCACCTGGTCGCTGCCGTCCAGCAACGGCAGGTACATCCGGACGCCGTCGGCCTGCGGTACCTCCACAGGGGTCGCATACAGGAAGGCCGTGCCGGCGTGGGAGTCACCGATCGGCTCGGGCTCCCCGACGGACAGCCACCTACCCGCCAGCGGCACCAGCACCCGTTGGCCGTAGTCCTGCAGGAGGATCGAGACGTCGCGGCCACCGACCCTGGCCACCTCTTCCGCGATCAGCGGGGCGATCAGCTGCGGCGGCATCTCGTGCGCCCGATCCAGCAGCACCCCCAGCAGCCGCTCGCCGAACCCTTCCGACCGGTCCACCATGGCCTTGTCAGGCCGCCGCCCACCGTCCGCCACAGCCGCTCCCTTTCACCACAGCAGAGCCGGTTTCGCCCGCTGGGCGGGCCTCTCCAAGGGGCCGCTCACCAGACGGCTGGCCTCGGCCTTGGGGCCTGGGACAGACCCGGCTCACCTTGCAGATCCGCTCGAAGACCCACTCACGCGATCTGTACACACGGGTTCCTGACCGACTGTGATCAACCCGCACAGAGTGACGCGGCCGACTGGTCTAAAGGGCTCATTACGCCAAAAGCGGCATGTCGCACCCGGTCGGGACAGGTGGCTCTCAACTTCGATGCCCAAACGGTGGCTCCCGATCTCACTGTCCGAGTGGCTCTCATTCACCCTGCCGAAAAGAGGCTGATGCAGGCGCACGTTGTGGGTGGCCCACAGGATGTCAGGTCCCGGTCGTTTGGATCGCGGCGGCCCTCGGCCACGAGGAGCGCCGGTTGGTCGGTGGTGGTGTCCCCGTGGACGGCTTCGAGGCCCAGTACCCGCTGTGGCCGGGATGCCGGTGTGCAGAGGTTGACTCGGAACTCATGCCGCGTCGTGCCGGGCGGTGATACGGGTCACCGTGACCTCGACGGTGACCCGCTCCACGACACCGAGGGCGGCGAGGTGGGAGATGGCGGCGGCCCCCACCCGGTCGTGGACGTTCCGGGCGATGTCCAGCGCCCGCCGGCCCTCGGCCAGGACGCAGCGCACCTCGATGTGCCCTCCCGGACCGTCCGGTGCCCGGTCGGCGCGGATACCTGCCTCGGGCGACGTGCGGTGAGGGGTGGTGTCCGTCCGAGCGGGCGCGGTGGCTGCCGCGAGGCGGGGGGACAGGCCCGCCACGCCAGGGACCGCAAGGGCTGCCTCGGCCGCGACGCCGAGGAGCGTGGTCGTGCGGGTGACGGTCATCACATACCACCACCGGTCGGGAGGCCGGAGCCGAGGGGCGGCTCCGGCTCCAAGACGTCGATCACGGTGATGCCGGCGGCCGTCACGGCAAGCCCCAGGTCCTGTCCGGCCGAGTCGAGGACCGATCGGCGCACCTGAGGGACCCGGTGGGGCAGCGGGCGGTCCAGCAGGTCGCATCCCAGCTGTGGGGAAGCAGTGCGTTCGATCATGACACTCCCGCGCAGGCTCGGAACGAGCGCGTACCCCTGCACAAATGCGTGCCGCACGTCACACTTCATGTGTGTGAGAAATCCGCCCCGCATGTCCAACCTTTCGTCGGATACCACACCGGTGTCCGACCGACCGATCGAGGCGACCGCCATGACGGACAACATCACCAGCGTCGGCGCGGGCAGCCGGTCCGACACGGGCGTGAGCGCGCTGAAGGGCCGTACCGGAGCTGGAACTCCGGCCGAGACACGGGGGAAGACCACCATCGCGGACGGCGTGGTGGCCAAGATCGCGGGCATGGCCGCCCGCGAGGTACCGGGCATTTACAACCTCGGGGCGGGCATGGCCCGCGCCTTCGGCGCCATGCGGGAACGCGTCCCCGGCGGAGGCGGCGGCGTCACGCGGGGAGTGAAGGTCGAGGTCGGCGAGCGCCAGGCCGCCGTGGACCTGGACGTCGTCGTCGAGTACGGCGTCTCCATCGTCGACGTCGCCGGCGACGTACGCACCAACGTGATCAGCGCGGTGGAGCGGATGACGGGACTGGAGGTCGTCGAGGTGAACATCGCCGTCGACGACGTCCACCTGCCCGACGAGGAGGAAGAGTCCGAACCGGACGAGGGCCGCGTGAGGTGATCCGCCGTGACCACCGCCGCCGCGTCCCGGCGTAAGCGGCTGATCACGCGGATGACGCTCGCGAGACGGGTGAGTGCATGATGAACACAGCGACGACGGGCCTCGCGGCCGGGATGGCCCTGGGCTTCGCCGGTTACTTCGGCGGCTTCTGGGCATTCCTGCTGGTTCTGGTCCTGGGGGCGGCGGGGCTGATCGTCGGCCTCGTCGTGCAGGGCGACCTCGACGTCCGCGGACGGAGGCAGCGGTGAGGACCCGGCCCGGCTCCCCACCCTTCGACGAAGGGCCCGGCCCAGTCCCGGCGTGCCGCCCTCGATGCCCTCTGCGAAGGCCCACTCCGAACCGCCCATCGGTCCACCGACTTCCCTGACATGCCCACCGAGACCCGACTACAGGTCGCCCGCCACAAACCACACCGCGCGGAGTAAGGAGGAGGCCGACCATTCCCGTGTCCACCCCTTTGCGGTCTTTCGCAGTTCACAGGGGAACCGACACTGCTCCTCAAGGGCGAGGTCATGATCATCCTGGGCATCGTTCTGCTCGTCGTCGGCTTCGTCACCGGGATATCCATCCTGTGGGTCCTCGGCGCAATGGGACACGCCGTCGCCGGTCGACGTCACTCCTGGTGATCGGGTCAGGTCCGGCGGGCGGCCATACGGGCCGCAGTCGGCCGGCGCACGTCGTAGACCCAGCCGAGGCGTTCGAGGAGGCGGATGAACGCGACGGAGAAGTCGATCCGACCGCGGTCGACGCCGTGCCGGGCGCAGGTGGGGTCGGCGTGGTAGAGGTTGTGTCAGCTCTCGCCGAACGAGAGCAGGGCCGGCGACCACAGGTTGGTGGCCCGGTCGTGGCGACGGGATGGGAGCAATGGCCCGGGTGGATCGGGCGGCGGTCGCACGCTGCTCTGGTCGGTCAGGCTGCATCGGGAGTTCGTGTGCACAGTTTCTTCGTGAGGAGCCATCCGAGCGTCCACCGTGGCCACGGCGATGACGGTCAGTGAGCGGCAGGGCAGTGGAGGGGGCACGGACCGGTCGGAGGGGTTCGGGGAGGAGCTTCTGGGGGCTCTGCTGGACCAGGGACACGAGTTGCCGCCGCATCTGCTCGGTCCGCTCGTTGCGCAGCAGGTGGACAGGCTCGGTAGCCGCGAGACCTCGGTTTTCTTGCAGGACTACGGTCAGGTGTGGCTTGTGCCCCTGCCGGGCGACGGGCTGACGGCCGGGGATCCGCAGCCGATCGACGGCTCCGATGCCGGTCGTGCCTTCCAGGTGGCACGTCGTCTCGAGGTGCCTCAGGCCGATGGTGTACGGGTCTACTCGCCTCTGCTGGACGGCGGCGACCAGGTGGGCGTCCTGGCCGTCACTCTGGACGGGATCGACGACGATGACCGGCGGCTGCTGCGCAGGATCGCCACTCTGCTGGCCGACATGCTGGTGACCAAGCACGGGTACACCGATCTGTTCTTCCAGGTCCGGCGCAGAGAACCGATGAGTGTGGCGGCGGAGATCCAATGGTCACTGCTGCCGCCGCTGGCCATGTCCACGCCTCGGGTCATGTTGGCCGGAATGCTGGAGCCCGCCTACGACGTGGCCGGCGACAGCTTCGACTACGCCCTCAACGGTGACGTGCTGCATGTGGCCATGATCGACGCAATGGGGCACGGCCTGGACGCCGCCACGGTGGCCATCGGCGCCTACCGGCATGCCCGGCGGATCAGCGTCGGCCTGCCGGAGATCTATGCGTTCATGGACCGGGCCATCGCCGAGCAGTTCGGCCCCGACCACTTCGTGACCGCTCAGATGATGCGGCTCGACACAATGACGGGCCGTGTCCAGTGGGCCAACGCGGGACATCCCGCCCCCTGCTGATCCGCGGACACCGTGTTGTCCGGCGGCTCCGCGGCCCGACGACGCTCCCTGTCGGCTTCGGCGGTCACGAGCCCCGGATCAGTGAACTGATCCTCGCTCCCGGAGACCGGATCATGTGCTTCACCGACGGGTTGATCGAGGAGCACGATGCCGGTGGTGAGGAATTCGGTGAGGAACAGCTCATCGGCTGGGTGGACCGCATCGAACGTACGGCGCATGAGATCCGGGCCGTAGCCCGTTCCCTCTCCCACACGCTCAAACGGGCACGGGGCGGGAGCACGACGGACGACGCGACGCTCCTGCTCATCGAGTGGCGCGGCGCCGACTGATCGGACTCACGGCCGGCGCCTGTCGCGCGCGCACTCCATGCATCGGCTGATGATGGGAGTACGGCCGAACATGCGGAGCTGATGATGACGGGGTGGCGTGTCAGGGACTACTCCCAGGACGATCTCGAAGCGGTGATCCGCGTCGATGCGGAGAGCAGCACGGCCGAAGAGCCACCTCTCTTCCCGCTCTCGGACGCCGTGGCGGCCCTCCAAGCCCTCCACCCTGCGGTGGTGGCCACGGCGGACGAGGTGGTGGTCGGCGCCGCGGTGAGCAGAGTGGAGGGCGACCGCGCATGGATCCTGCGCATCTGCATGGCACCTGCCTGGCGGCACCGGGGGCTGGGCAGCGACCTGATCACCGCCCTGGAGCACCGGCTCTTCGCCGGTGGCGTCCGCGCGGTGCACGCGGTGCTGCCGGAGGGCGAGACCGGTGCCGCCGCTCTGCACAACTGCGGCTTCGGCGCCCGCTCGGGCATGGTCGTCTTCGAGAAGCGCGGGCCGGTGACTCCTCAGGAGGTCAGCATGCTCTCCTCGCTCGGGGCGGAGCTGCCACCCGGGGGACTGTGGCAGAAGGTCGCGGGCATGCACAGGGAGAAGCAGCTCATCGAGCGCCGCCTGGTCCTGCCACTGGCCCATCCCGAACTGGCCGCCCAGCACGGTGTGGAACTGCCGCGAGCGGTGATGCTGTTCGGTCCGCCCGGGACCGGCAAGAGCACGTTCGCACACGCGATCGCCGGCCGCCTGGGCTGGCCCTTTCTCGAACTGTTCCCCGCACGTCTGGCTGCCGAGTACGGTCTGGCGAGCGGGCTGAGCCGGCGCTTCGACGAGATCGCCCAGCTCGACCACGTCCTGGTCTTCATCGACGAGGTCGAGGAGGTGGCCGGTGAACGCAGTGGTGCGGACGCGACCGCGGTCGGCGTCGTCAACGAGCTGCTCAAGGCGATCGTCCGGTTCCGCACCCAGGACGGGCGGCTGCTCGTCTGCGCCACGAACAACGTGACCACCCTCGACCCGGCCTTCCTGCGGCACGGTCGCTTCGACTACGTGCTGCCCATCGGCCCTCCCGACCACAGCGCCAGGACCGCACTGTGGAGGAGCTACCTGGCCCGAGCGGGCGCCCAGGCCGACAGCGCGGCACTCTCGTCCGCCAGCGAGGGGTTCACCCCCGCCGACATCGCCCACGTGGCACGTACTGTCTCCCAGGCCCAGTTCGAGCGCACCTTCGACACCGGAACCCGGACCCTGCCCACCACGGACGACTACCTGGCCACGATCCGCGACACCCAGCCCACGGTCAGCAGCGCCACGGCTCAGGAGTTCGCCGAGCAGACCGAGAAGTTCGCCCGTATCTAGCGTCCCGACTTCCGGAGGTCCGGGCTGCGACGGAGGTGTCAGTTCGGCGGAGACGGCGTGTCGTTGCCTGTGTCGATGAGGATCTGTTCGGCCCCGGTGACGTTGTCGGCCTGGACGGCCCTGGCCATCGCGGCGCGTGCCGCGTCAGGCATCGTGTCCGGCGGGACTACCAGCAGGGAGAAATGGTCCCGGTCGCCTCGGGTGATGAG